>JBJENR010000021.1:0-5136 GCA_051880315.1 Acetatifactor sp. | reverse complement strand
CATCCCAAGTTGATAAGATAGCTGGCGTGTGAGTGGCGGATATCATGGATTCGAATCTTTTTTACTCCGCTTTTCTTGCAAGCCCTTGCCATCGCATTATTGATATAGGATTTAGTGAAGGGGAAGACCCTTTCCGTATCTTTCAAGTCATAAAGCATTGTCATATAATCTTTGACTTCGTTCATCACGAAGTCCGGTATGATGATGTTCCGGATGCTCTTCGGTGTTTTGGGTGGCGTAATCACATCCTGCTTTTTAATCCGCTGGAGACTTTTGGTGATGTCGAGGGTGTTCTTCTCGAAATCAAAGTCTTTCGGTGTCAAAGCGAGGAATTCTCCAAAACGGATACCGGAGTAGTACAGTAGTGAAAACGAAACATGTGCCGTAGGATCATCTTCCATTGCAGCCAGTATCCGGTCAAATTCGTCCTTTGTCCAGAAGTTTACTACAACCTCTCGTTTTCCCATTCTGCCCGCTTTGTGACAGGGATTTTCAGCTAAGTTGAAGTAGTCTACTGCATAATTGAAAAGTGCGGTAATCATATTCTGCATCCTGTCTAGGTAGGAATTGGAATAATCTTTTGCAATCATTTCATTCTGCCAGGCTCGGATGTCCTTGGGAGTAATTTTATTGATGGGCTTATTCTCAAAATAGGGGAGAATTAGCTTCTCGAATACATGCTTCTTTCCGTCGATGGTGCTCTGGCGGCATCGGTGTCCCATATCCTCTATATAAATCTCATACATAGAGCGGAAGGTCATGTCCGTGCTGCCTTTCTGCTTTCTTAGGAAATCAGCTTCCCATTCTTTGGCTTCACGATGAAGCTTAAAGCCTCGTTTCTTTATCTGTTTTTTCTTTCCGGTAAAATCTTCATAATAACATCTGACATACCAGGTTCCTCGTTCTTCGTCTTTATAGACCGGCATATTGTTTACCTTTACTATCGAAGGTCCTCGCCAAAGAGTCGGATGAGTTGTTTGAACTGTTCCTTCTGGTATTCCATAACCCTTCCCAGTGCGTCCTCACTGATTGGAAAAGTTTCCTTATCAAAGCTGATAAGGTAGGAAGAAGATTTACTTCCGTCATCGTTTTCAATCTGACAGGGATTGCATCCGAAGTGGGAGAATTTCAACCAGTTTAAATATGCATCTAAATTGTTGCCAAAATCCGTGGTCTGTGTCATCCGTACATATTCATCGCCGGATGCTACAAATCTGGATGTGTCACATTCCAGAGCATTTGCAATTAGTTGAAGCTTTCCGATTCCCGGAGTGCGGTCCCCCTGTTCGTATTTGGAAACCGTTCCAACTTTCAAGCCGATGAGATTGGCGAGCTCCTCTTGTGATAGCCCTTTCTCTTTTCTTGCTTGTTTTAGTCTGTTGCCAAGTTCCTTGCGTTCTTCAAGTGTCATAATATTCATGGCTTTTCACCTCCTAAAACAAATACTATCACAATAAGTGATATTTTACAATAGGAAAATCTATTGACAAGAACAAAAAGTAGTAGTATAAATAATGATGAAATGATAAACACGGACAAAATGTGATAGTAGAGAGTGAGGTGAGAGCATGAAAACACAATATGTGACGGCAGATGAGTTGGTGGATACCCTGGGCGTCAGCAAGGGAAAAGCCTACCAGATTATCAGACAGCTTAATGAGGAATTGGCTGAGCAGGGATATATCAAAATCGCCGGGAAGTGTCCAAGAAAGTATTTCGAGAAGAGATATTACGGATATACTTCCGAGGCTTAGCGTAAGCAAGCCCTAAAGAGCGGTTGAGATATTTCCCAAGGCTGACATTCGTACCGGTTCATTTCCATAATAAGAATGTCAGCATGCAGATGTGACTGCCAGCCATAGGAAGAGGAGTTCCTAATACGGCTGGTGGGAGCAGATGCATTTGTGGTCAAGCGGCAAAACGCTTGCCCCCTAGTTTGGGATTTCCCAAACTAATAGGGGGACATTACTTTCGGAACCGGGAAAGAAAATGGAGAGCGATACCCTAAGAAAAGAACCTAGGAAATTTTAGAAAAGGAGATTATGGCAATGAGCATAAGAAGATTTTTATTTCAGAACTTAAGCAGACATGGAACGGATAAAAGGAGCGTGACAAGATGCCGGATATATACAGAACCATATCGGGGGCACTGTTCCGGGCACCGAACTTAGAACACAATAACAGAGATCATATTCCATGGAATGCGATACAGGAGCGTGCAGGCAGGAATGTGGTATTTGTAAACGGAACAAAAGATTTTACCCTAGAGCAGGTATACGATAAACTTTTTCAAAAATCCTATGAGGAGTGGCTTGCAAAGGAGCGGAAAAAGAGTCGTGCTAAGGATGATCCACCAATCTATTATGAGAAGATTGAGAAGGATAAAAAGAAACATTTATCCTACGAAATCATCTGGCAGATAGGGGATATGGATGATACCGGGTACGATACAGACCACTTGTCAGCCATATGGGCGGAGGATGTTCTGTTACGGTTTGCAGAGCATCTGATGTATGAAGTTCCCAATGTGACTTATGTATCCAAGGAGAGTCTTGAAGATCCGGAGTGGAAACCGCCCTTTGAGGCAGGTGTGGTGATTACCAATTTTGCATTTAATGGAGATGAATCTACTCCCCACCTACACATGACATTTGTTCCCTATTCCGATAATTGCAGTCGTGGACAGAAAACCCAAAATGCATTGGCACAGACCTTTACGCGAATGGGTTATAAGACCACAATGGAGCAGGCAAGAGATGCCTCGGATGAGCTGGTGTGGCAGGATACACCGGAGGGAAAGAAACCGCAGATGGTGCGTACAGCCTACGGTGCGGTTGAGTGGATAGAGGAGCAGAAGAACTGGATTGCGGAGGATATGGAAAAGAATATCGGTTGGAAACGCTTATTCAAGGGTAAAAACGAGCGTGGCGATTTGCTTCTTTCCGATTATCGAAGGGAGCGTGCGGCAGAGAAAGCATTGGAAGCGGAACGTGAGAAAGAAAGGCAAGAAAATGCCCTGCAGCATATTCAAACCCTGTCAGAGAAGACAATTAAAAAGCTGGATGAAGAGATATCCGCCAAGAATATAACGCTGGAATGCAAGGATGCTTTAATCGAGAGCAAAAAAAACGATGTGGCAGAGTGGGAGCAGAAAGCGGAGTATTCCAAGTCGGAGTATCTGAAGGCAGATGAGCTTTTGACGGATAAAAAGAAGGAAGTGGAGCAGGCACAAGGGGAGCTTTCCAGAGTGACGGAGAAATTGGATGAAGCAACCCGTAAAAAAGAAATCGCCTTAGATTTGTACCACAAGTTATCAACGGACATTGAGAATACGGATTTATTTGATAAGGTGGTGGATTTGTCCTACGAGAATGAACAGATCCGGAGTAAGATTCAGGTCTTGCAGGATAAGCTGGAAAAAGCCTATGAATTTATGAAGCAGTTCGTAATCAATGGGAGAAATATGCTGGATGTGTTCCGAGAGCGGATTGGCGAAGTGAAGGAGTGGGTGCATAGGAAGGTTGCCGGGATGGGACGGTAGGGGATGCCCCAAGTGGTAGAGATGCTGCTTGGGGTGTTTTTGTTGGTTGTAGTCAAGTTTTGCAGATGATATAATAAGTACATGAGTGTAAGGGTTATTTTAAACTAATATATCGAGAGTTGTTACCCCCCTGTACAACTTCTGTGAAAAGGAGACCGGTATGTTTGCAAAAACGATTAAGATTTCCGCATTGGTTCATGTGGTGCTAACAATTATATTTGCATTAATCTATCAAATTAATCCCGATACTGTGATATTGAGTATAGCGATTACATTTGGTACTATTAGCTATCATTATTTGATGCGTTTAGCCGTTGGATATGTTGTTAATGGAATCTTTCATAATAGGTTCAATTATAGCAGAAAATGGTTTCAAGAGAAGAAATTCGAAAAGCATTTGTATGAAGTGTTGCGAGTGAAAAAGTGGAAAGATAAAATGCCTACTTTTGCACCGGAAATGTTAGACTTAAAAGTACATACGTGGGAAGAAATTGCAGGAGCAATGTGCCAGTCAGAAGTGGTGCATTCGATTATAGTAGTACTATGTTTTGTGCCTGTATTAGCTACTTTAATATGGGGAACATTTTGGGTGTTTTTTATCACATCAGTTTTAGCTGCCGGTGTGGAGAGTATGTTTGTGATAATGCAACGATATAACAGACCAAGGGTAATAAAGATGATTGAGAGAGAAAAAATGGCTAAGATAACTGTATAAGGAGTGTGGGTTTATATGGAATTTTATGAAGTAATTGAAAAAAGAAGAACTATTCGTGATTTTGAAAATGTAGCTATACCAACTGAAATTATTGAGCGGATAATAGAAGCAGGGTTAAAAGCACCTACAAATGACCATATGAGAGACTGGCATTATGTTGTGATTCAAGATAAAGGTGTAGTAATGCAGCTGTTGGATATTATTCCTAAAGGGATTTCTGAAGAGGATATGAATCAGCTTATTGAAGACTGGAATTTGAGTGATAACGAACAGCAAGAAGCATATAGAAATGCTGTTCCGAAGCAACATAAAATGCTATTGGATGCATCAGTTATTGTGATCCCTCTTTTAAAGCAAAAGACAGATATTTTGCACCCTGATAATATTTCGCACTTAAACGGTTTTGCTTCTATTTGGTGTAGTATTGAGAATATTTTTCTCGCAGCTACAGCAGAGGGATATGCTTGTACTTTGCGGGTACCATTAGGAAACGAGGGAGAATGGGCAAGAGATGTGCTAGGATATCCGAAATATTATTTTATGCCTTGTTTTATAGGAATAGGTAAGGCAAAAACGGATGCTGATGTTGTAAAGCAAAAGGATATAGAAGTGAAGGATAGAATCCATTGGGATAGATGGTAAAAAATTGCATAATAAAGGAATATTCGAATATGGGAAAAGTATTTGTTCACGGATTAGGCCAAACCCCTGGGAGTTGGAATGCTGTGCTTCCGTTTATAGATGAGGCGGAGGGAAGTGTGTGTCCTAATTTGGTAGAAGGCGTAAAGAATCAAAATGTGAGCTATAAAAATTTGTATAAAGCATTTTCAGAACTGTGTGATAAATTTGATGAGCCAATTGATTTGTGTGGATTGTCATT
>JBJENR010000020.1:0-77325 GCA_051880315.1 Acetatifactor sp. | reverse complement strand
GAATCAGTTTTGATGTGACAGCGGCGAAGCTTAAGGAGAAATATTCCTTGAAGGATACCGAGGTGCAGAAAAACAGGAAGCTGTACTGGTAATGAAGTGTTTTGAAAAAGAAAAAAAATGTAAGAATGACAACAGGAATATTTTGCCACCTTTGTCCATATACTTAGAATAAGGCACGTCAGCTTAAGGTGCGGGAAGCACTTGAATCGGCGTAGCATTTATCAGGAGGCATGGATATGGCAAGAGGTCAGAGAAAAACACTGGAGGAGAAGATTGCGGCAAAGCAGGAGCTGATTGATGCGCTGGAAGTACGCATGGAGTCCGAACAGCGGGAACTGGAGGAACTTTATGAGGAAAAGAGACGCAGAGAGCTGGAAGCGGTCAGTGAACTGATTGCAGATACAGGGCTGGCACCGGAGGAGGTTGTTGCCGTACTTCAACAGTATGTATCGGACAGGGCAGAAGCAGCATCATAAACAGCGGCAATAAATAAGAATAAAAAAGAAGCTCAGGAGGCTTTGGGGATGAATTCCCATAAAATACTCGAGCTTCTTTTTTGCTGTGTAATAATTATACTATGTAATGAAAGAAAGCAAATGTCATTTCGTTTTTTGACTGGTAGAAAGCATCCGCTATGCTTATCTTGTGTGTGGTGGAAACAATAGTTACTCCATATTTTTCTGAGCTGTGGAAAGCATCAGCTTGATACGGTTCAGCTGGTTTACTTCGCTGGCGCCGGGATCGTAGTCGATGGCAACAATGTTTGACTTGGGGTAAGCCTTGCGCAGAGCCTTGATTACACCTTTACCCACAACATGGTTGGGCAGGCAGCCGAAGGGCTGAGTGCAGACAATATTGGGTACGCCGTCGTGAATCAGCTCCACCATTTCGCCGGTCAGGAACCAGCCCTCACCGGTCTGATTTCCGATGGATACGATAGGTTCCGCAAATTCTGCAATCTCTCTGATGGGAGTGGGGGAAGAGAAATGTCTGCTCTTCTTAAACTCTTTGACAGCGGTGCCTCTCAGCAAATGCTCAATGGCCCAGATACCAAGCTTGGAGAGACGTGCAGCTTTCCTGCTCATACCTAAGTGGTCAGCCTTGTATAGCTGGTTGTAAAAGCAGTAGAGCATGAAGTCAATCAGGTCGGGAACAACGGCCTCTGCACCCTCGCTCTCCAGAAGCTCCACTAAGTGATTGTTGCCGGCGGGAGAGAATTTTACAAGAATCTCGCCAACGATGCCCACTCTTGGCTTTTTGATATCCAATAGAGGGATATTGTCAAAGTCACGAATCATTTCCTTACAGAGCCGGTTAAATTTGAACAGATTAATATGTTTGGCGGATACAAACTGCTGGGCAACCTTCAGCCATTTCTGATGAACTGCATTTACACTTCCGGGGGTGGCCTCGTAGGGGCGCATGCGATAGACGCAGCGCATGAAGATGTCACCGAATTCTGCACCCACAGCAGCGCGAAGCAGCATATCTGCATTCAGGTGGAAGCCCGGATTGCTCTCGATACCTGCAAGGTTCAGAGAGATAACGGGAATCTGTGCCATGTCTGCTTTCTTCAGGGCACGGCGGATAAAGCCCACATAGTTGGTGGCTCTGCAGCCGCCGCCGGTCTGGGTCATGATTATGGCGGTTTTGTTTAGGTCATATTTGCCGGAGAGAAGAGCCTCCATTATCTGTCCTACTACCAGTAGGGAAGGATAACAGGCGTCATTGTTTACATATTTCAAGCCCATATCCACAGAATGGCGGTTGTCGTTGTCCAATACCACGAAATGATAACCGCAGGCGTTGAAGGCAGGTGCCAGAATCTCGAAATGTATGGGAGACATCTGGGGACAGATGATAGTGTAATCCTTACGCATCTCCTCGGTAAAAGGAACCTTTTCTATGGCAGTGGAGCAAATTTGGCGCTTTTTCTGCATTTTCTCACGCACCTTGATGGCGGATAGCAGGGAGCGGACCCGAATTCTGGCAGCACCCAGGTTGTTTACTTCATCGATTTTCAGGCAGGTATAAATCTTGTCGGAGCCGGAGAGAATATCGTTCACCTGGTCGGTGGTTACGGCATCCAGTCCGCAGCCGAAGGAATTCAGCTGAATCAAATCCAGATTATCAACGGTCTTTACATAGCTTGCCGCTGCGTAAAGTCTGGAGTGGTACATCCATTGGTCGGAGACAATGAGAGGACGTTCCGGATGGCCCAGATGGGACACGGAATCCTCTGTGAGGACGGCAATATCAAAGGAGGTAATGAGCTCCGGAATGCCATGGTTGATTTCGGGGTCCACATGGTAGGGACGCCCTGCCAGCACGATACCGCGTTTGCCGGTCTCCTGTAGGTATTGCAGCGTTTCTTCGCCTTTCTTTTGCATGTCGGTACGGACGATTTCCTGTTCCTTCCAGGCGGCCTTAGCGGCAGCTTTTACTTCCTCTGCGGGAAGCTCCCTAAATTCCTTCAGCAGAGCATCCGTCACTGTGCCAATATCGCGGAAGGACATAAAAGGATTGCGCAGAACCACACTTCCGTTGAAAATTTCCTCTACGTTATTTTTGATGTTTTCGGAATAGGAGGTGACAATGGGGCAGTTGTAGTGATTGTTTGCTCCTTCTATTTCGTTGCGCTCATAAAAAAGTGCCGGGTAGAAAATGAAGTCCACGCCCTGTTTTATCAGCCAGGTCACATGGCCGTGAGCAAGCTTTGCCGGATAGCACTCCGATTCGCTTGGGATGGATTCGATGCCAAGCTCGTAGATCTTCCGGTTGGAGCTGGGAGATAATACCACGCGATACCCAAGCTTTGTGAAAAAGGTGTGCCAGAAGGGGTAGTTCTCGTACATGTTCAGAACTCTGGGAATGCCCACGGTGCCTCTGGGAGCCTGATCTGCCTCCAGGGAGGGATAGGAGAAGAGTCTCTGTAATTTGTACTCAAAGAGATTGGGCACATTGTTGGCGTTTTTCTGTCCGCCGATACCGCGCTCACAACGGTTGCCGGAGATAAACTGGCGGCCGCCGGAAAATCTGTTGATGGTGAGGCGACAACTGTTGGTACAGCCCTTGCACTTTGCCATGCTGGTATCATATTTTAATTCACAGAGCTTCTCGTAGGAGAGCATGCTTGTCTTATAGTCATCCTCAAAGCGCTCCCTGGCAATCAGTGCGGCGCCGAACGCTCCCATGATTCCTGCAATATCAGGGCGGATAGCCTCGCAGCCCGCTATTTTTTCAAAGCTTCGAAGGACAGCGTCATTGTAGAAGGTACCGCCCTGTACTACGATGTTTCTGCCAAGCTCTGAGGCATCGGATACCTTGATAACCTTAAACAGAGCATTTTTGATGACGGAATAGGCAAGACCGGCAGAAATATCGGCCACACTGGCACCTTCCTTCTGGGCCTGTTTTACTTTGGAATTCATAAAAACAGTGCAGCGCGTTCCGAGGTCAATGGGATGCTCTGCAAAGAGGGCAGCCTGAGCGAAGTCCTGAACACTGTAATTCAAGGATTTGGCAAAGGTTTCTATAAAGGAGCCGCAGCCGGAGGAGCATGCCTCGTTGAGCTGTACACTGTCAACGGTCCGGTTTTTTATCTTGATGCATTTCATGTCCTGTCCGCCGATATCCAGGATACAGTCCACCTCAGGGTTGAAGAAGGCGGCAGCATAATAGTGTGCCACAGTTTCCACCTCGCCGTCGTCCAACAGGAAGGCAGCTTTCATCAGGGCTTCGCCGTAGCCTGTGGAGCAGGAGCGGACGATGTGGACATCCGCAGGCAGCATTTCATAGATTTCCTTTAACGAGCGGATGGCAGTTTTTAACGGGCTACCGTCATTGTTGCTGTAAAAGGAATAGAGCAGGGAGCCGTCTTCTCCCACAAGTGCAATCTTTGTGGTGGTGGAACCGGCGTCAATGCCAAGAAAAGCATTGCCTTTATAGGTTTCCAGTAAGGAGGTTTTGACATGATGGGAGGAGTGACGCGCCCGGAATGCCTGATAGTCCTCCTGACTGGCAAAAAGAGGTTCCATACGTTCCACCTCAAATTCCATCTTAATCTCTGAGGAGAGCTTTTCCACCATTTCTTCCATGGTAAAGCAGGCAGTCGGTCTGCTGCCCGGAAGATTCCGGTCTGCTGCCTTGACTGCGGCCTCTGCGTTGAGGGCAGAGCCTATGGCAGCAAAAAGGTGGGAATTATCTGTGTCAATTACATGTTCTTGGTCCAGATTCAAGGTGCGGATAAAGGCAGCCTTCAATTCCGAGAGAAAGTGCAGCGGACCGCCCAGAAAGGCTACGTGGCCACGGATGGGTTTGCCGCAGGCCAGACCGGAGATGGTCTGGTTTACTACAGCCTGAAAGATGGAGGCGGACAAATCCTCCTTGGTAGCACCCTCATTAATCAGGGGCTGGATATCTGTTTTGGCAAATACACCGCATCGTGCGGCTATGGAATAGAGGGACTGATAGCCCTTTGCATACTCATTTAAGCCGGAAGCGTCTGTCTGTATCAGAGATGCCATCTGGTCGATAAAGGAACCGGTTCCGCCTGCACAGATACCGTTCATGCGTTGCTCCACGTTTCCACCTTCGAAATAAATAATTTTGGCGTCCTCACCGCCCAGCTCAATGGCTACATCGGTCTTGGGAGCCAGCTCCTTCAGGGAGGTGGCAACAGCAATGACCTCCTGGGTGAAGGGAACAGAAAGATGGTTTGCAAGGGTCAGACCGCCGGAGCCGGTAATCATGGGGTAAAGTGTAAGATTTCCAAGCTGTCTGTAAGCCTTATTCAGAAGAGCAGACAGGGTTTCCCTGATATTGGCATAGTGTCGTTCATAGTCGGAGAATAATATATTGTGTTCTTCATCCAGAATGGCAATCTTCACGGTGGTAGAGCCGATATCGATGCCCAGAGTGTCCTTGTGATTTGACAATTCCATATGTAAATTTCCTTCCTGTAAAACAACCCTGGAGGGCTGCAAAAGCATTTCTGTTATGAAGTCGACATAAATCGACGCACCCAAATATTATACGACATGGAGGCATAAATTGCAACTTGAAGAATCTGTAAACTGTTTATAAATTATATATTTTTTCCATAAAATTAATAAAGCTTGGTTTACTTATGCTCCGGGGAATGTTATTATATATTCATTATGAGTAATGCTGGAAAGGGTCATTTTATGAGTAAATGGGAACGTAAATTCGGTAAATATGCAATTCCGAACCTGACGGTGATTTTGATTGGATGCTATGTAGTCGGCTATATTCTCACATGGTTAGCCCCCGGGGTTTTAGACTTTCTGACATTGAATCCGTATAAGATTTTACACGGACAAGTCTGGAGAATTCTGACCTGGGTCATTGCCCCGCCATCCTCACTGACAAATTATTATGATTTGTTCTTTGTGATGATTATGTTGATGTTTTATTTTAATCTGGGCACCAGCCTTGAGAGGGTGTGGGGTACCTGGCGTTATAATGTCTATATTTTTACCGGTATACTTGTGACGGTGGCTGCTTCCTTTATCTGTATGGGAATCTATTATCTGGTATTTGATAAAAGCTTTGTTTTGCTGTATTCCACCTCTTTGACCGGTGAGATACACCGACAATTCAGTACCTACTATATAAATATGTCCATTTTTCTGGCATATGCACTTACTTTTCCCAATGCAGAGGTGCTACTGATGTTTTTGATACCGGTGAAGGTGAAATGGCTGGGGATTATCTACGGCGCAATGCTGACGGTGCAGATGGTGGAGTACTTGAGCCTGGGGTCAATTTACTGGCCCAGCGTGGCAGCTATTGCGGCTTCTCTCATTAATTTCCTGATTTTCTGGATGCGCAATGGGAAACACGTTCATTTGGGAGCCAAACAGAGGAAGCGGCGGGCGGAATTTAAACAGGATATCAAGAGGAATCCGAGAATTACAAAGCACAAATGTGCGGTCTGCGGCCGGACGGAGGATGATGATCCTACTCTGGAATTCCGTTTCTGTTCCAAGTGTAACGGCAATTATGAGTATTGCCAGTATCATCTGTTTACCCATGAGCATGTGAAATAAGGGGAGGGAATATGAGTCGGAAAAAGGAAGTAGTGTTTGCAGAGGCACTGGAGCAGATCCGTGCCATGGCAAGGGAACAGGGCAACTGCGTCAGCGAAGAACAGGTCAGGGAGAGGCTTGCGGAGCTGGAGCTGGAGGAAGCGCAGATACAGCTTGTCTTCGATTATCTGGTGAAGCACAAGGTGGGCATCGGTGAGCCACTGGATCCGGATGAGTATCTGTCGGAGGAGGAGCGGGATTACCTGCAGGACTATCTGGATGAGCTTGCAGCCCTTCCCACCTTTTCCCAGGGAGAGATTGAGGCTATTTCCATGGCGGCTATGGCAGGAGAGGTACAGGCACAACAGAAGCTCATTCAGGCTTACCTGAAGGATGTGACGGAGATTGCAAAGCTTTACACCGGGCAGGGTGTTTTTCTGGAGGATTTGATTGGTGAAGGTAATGTGGCTCTCTCCATGGGAGTAGGCATGCTGGGCAGTCTGGAAAAGCCGTCAGAGGTACAGGGAATGCTGGCAAAGATGATGATGGATGCCATGGAGGAACTGATACAGGAAAGTGCTCATGCTGAGAAGACAGACCGGAAGGTGGCAGACAAGGTAAATAAAATTGCGGACAAGGCCAGAGAGCTTGCAGAGGAACTTCACAGAAAGGTGACGCCGGAGGAGCTGGTAGAGGAATCCGGTTTATCCCTTTCCGGCATCCTGGAGGCCTGCCGTATGAGCGGCTTCAAGATTGAGGATATTGATTATGCAGGATAAGGGAAAAGCCTCCCCGGGGAAGGGAGTGGGCATTCTGCAGAGCCTTGAGCAGAATGTGAGTATTTATGAGGATTACAAATACAGCATGCAGGATACCGGAAGGGTATATGTGGGCTGTAAATATACCTTTGCGGAGTTCCTGGAGGCGGAGGATATACTGTTTAAGTTTCGTATGTTGGTTCAGAAGTATATTCTGCCTGAGGCCGATCCTGAGGATACCCTGGAGACCCATCTGTATTATTTAGAACCCACCAGTTTTCTTGTGAAGCTATATAAGCAGATGAAGGCAAGGGTCAGGGTCAGTGTATTGGAAGAAAAGAAGAGCATCTTCGGCAAAAGAGCCAAGGGCTATGTGACCAGACAGCTCACGGTGGAAGAGCTTGCTTCCATGACCCCTGCCGAAAAGGAGGCCTGCGGTCT
This sequence comes from Acetatifactor sp., assembly GCA_051880315.1. Classification (GTDB taxonomy): domain Bacteria; phylum Bacillota; class Clostridia; order Lachnospirales; family Lachnospiraceae; genus Acetatifactor. The sequence continues at coordinate 70,076 of JBJENR010000020.1, read as the reverse complement.
TGTGATTCAGGAAATATCCGTCAGTAAACTGGCACTTGCCGGATTATAGGCTGCAAAAACAGGCAAAGAGCGCGGAAGGCGCGTGATTGTGAGTAAAGAAAGATTCATGATATATAAAATATTAACAAGAGGGAGAGTAACATGAGAGTAGAAGAGTTAACAGCTTACGAGGTATTGGAAAAAAGAGAGATAAAGGATATTGACAGCATGACCTATCTGCTGAAGCATAAAAAGTCAGGGGCACGTGTTGCGCTGATCTCCAACAAGGATGACAATAAGGTGTTTAACATTGGTTTTCGAACCACCCCCAAGGATTCCACCGGGGTGGCTCATATCATGGAACATTCCGTGCTGTGTGGCTCCAGGGACTATCCCCTGAAGGATCCTTTTGTGGAACTGGTGAAGGGTTCGCTGAATACCTTTCTAAACGCCATGACCTATCCGGACAAGACGGTTTATCCTGTCGCAAGCTGCAATGACAAGGATTTTCAGAACCTGATGGATGTCTATCTGAATGCAGTGTTCTATCCGAACATTTACACCAATGAAGCTATTTTCCGCCAGGAGGGCTGGCACTATGAGCTGGAGAAAAACGGAGAACTGAAGTATAACGGTGTGGTTTACAACGAGATGAAGGGTGCACTTTCCTCACCGGAGGATGTGCTGTGGCGTCAGATTTCCACCGCACTTTATCCCCACACTACTTATGCGGTGGAGTCCGGCGGAGACCCCAAGGATATTCCGAATCTAAGTTATGAGCAGTTCAAGGAATTCCACAGAACCTATTATCACCCCTCCAACAGCTATATTTATCTCTACGGTGACATGGACATGGCAGAGAAGCTGCAGTTCATTGATGAGCGATATCTCTCCAAATTTGATGCAATTTCTGTAGATTCCGATATTACAGAGGAACCGCCGTTTACAGAACCTGTGAGAGTAGTAAAGGAGATTCCCTTAAGTGAAGGAGAGAAGGCAGAGGACAGCACCTATCTGGCATGGACCTTTTCGGCAGGCTCGGGACTTGATGGAGAGCTTGTGGTGGCCATGAAGATTTTGGATTTCGTGCTTTGTACCGTGCCCGGGGCTCCCTTAAAGCAGGCACTGGTGGATGCCGGTGTGGGCAAGGATGTATTGAGCATCTACGACAACAGTATCAGACAGCCTTATTACGGCGTGATTGCCAAGGGAACGACAGCGGATAAGGAAGAAGAGTTTCAGACTATTATCCGAAGGGTTTTGGAAGATATCGTGAAAAACGGTTTTGACGAAAAGACATTGATGTCTGCCATCAATCACTTTGAGTTTGGTTACAGAGAAGCAGATTACGGAACTACTCCTAAGGGACTGATGTACAGCCTTCAGATGTTCAACACCTGGCTGTACGATGACAGCAAGCCCTTTACGGCGATTGAATGCAACGATATTTTTGTCAGACTGAGACAGAAGGTGAAGGAAGGCTACTTTGAGGAAATTATTGAAAAATATATATTGAACAACAACCATTCTGCAATGATAATTCTCCAGCCCAGGGAGGGACTGGCAGAGAAGGAAGATGCCGCTCTTAAGGAGAAGCTTGCAAATATTAAGAAAAACATGAGCGAAGCGGAGATTGACGCTGTCAGGGAAATGATGGAGAAGCTGAACGAATTCCGTGAAAAGGAGGATTCCCCGGAGGACATTGCCAAAATTCCGTTGCTGAAGAGGGAAGATTTGAAACGCGAAGCGGCGCCTATTTATAACGAAATGAAAAAGCTGGGGGACACACCGGTTTTGTACCACAATATTGCTACCAACGGAATTGGTTATTTCCGTCTGGTCTTCAGTTTTCGGGATATTCCTGAGGAGTATTTCCCTTACATCGGGATTTTGACCAATACCTTCTGCAATCTGAATACGGAGCATTACACTTACGGAGAACTCTGCAAGGAAATTAATCTTGTGGCAGGTGAGATTTTTGCGGCCCAGAATAACTATAGCAGCGCGGTGAAGCCTGACACCTATACCATGACCATGGAAATCTGTACAAAGGCACTCTATGAAAATCTGCCCAGGGCAATCGAGCTTATGGAGGAGATGCTTTTTACCAGTGATTTCACGGATGCAAAGAGACTGAGAGAGCTGGTTGCAGAAGGAAATTCCAAGTGCAGGGACCGCATGAACCAGGCAGGACATTCGGTGGCAATCGGCAGGGCCCTTGCATATGGCAGCGTGAAGGATGCTGTCGATGAGATGCTCAGTGGTATTGACCAGTATCGTTTCACCTGTGAGCTTGAGGAGCATTTTGAGGAGCGCAGGGAGGAACTGACAGAGCGGCTTTCCACCCTTTGCAAAATGATTTTCCGCCCTGAGAATCTGATGATAGATTTTGTCGGTGCAGAGGAGGAACTGAAACGTCTGGAACAGCCTGTGAACAAACTGAAGAACAGGCTTTATACCTGTGAAGTAAAGACAGAAAAATATGCACCTGTACCGGTGAGAAAACAGGAAGGGTTTACCACATCCGGTCAGGTGGATTATGTGTGCCGTGCCGGTAACTTTATGAAAAAAGGTCTGGAATATAACGGTGCGCTGACGGTACTTCGGGTGATGCTTGGCTATGAGTATCTCTGGACCAACATTCGCGTCAAGGGAGGCGCCTACGGTTGTATGTGTGCCTTTTACATGGATGGCGGCAGTTATTTCTGCTCCTACAGAGATCCAAATCTGGGACAGACCATTGAGGTCTTCCAAAAGGCAGCGGACTTTATTGCAAATTATGAGGCTGATGAGCGCACCATGACCAAGTATATCATCGGTGCTTTCAGCGAGATGGATATTCCCCTGACCGCAGCCGGCAAGGGACGTCGTGACAAGCAGTGCTATTTTACCGGTATGACCTATGAAATGCGCCAGAAGGCCAGAAATCAGGTGCTGGATGCCACGCCTGAGGATATCAGGGCGCTTGCAAAGTATATTGAAGCTTTCATGAGTGATGATTTCCTGTGTGTGGTAGGAAATGAGCAGCAAATCAAAGCTGAAAAGGAAAAATTTGATAAAATAGAGAACCTTTTCTGAGATTTGGCGTCTATAGGGGTGAAGAGAGGGGATACCCCGGATGCTTCAGAAAGGGTAGTAATATGAAAAAAGTTAATGTAAGTCGGATGAAACGGAAGACGATAATCCTCACTGCAGCTCTGTCAGTTGCCATGCTTCTGCAGGGCTGTGGGAACAAAGAGGAGAGCGATGGCAGGAGCATTTCACGGAAGAACTCCACATCTGCGGTGTCTGAGGACATGTATACGGAGGATATGTGGGAGGAGGTTTCCGGGAAGTCCACAGAAGTGTACTTTGCTGATTCTGCCCTGTCCGCAGGCAGCGGTTATGCGGATTCCGAAGCAGAAATGTCTTCGCCTGCGGCGGCAAAGAACGATAACGGTAGCGTGACTGACAGCCGCAAGCTGATTAAAAATGTAAGCCTTGAGGTGGAGACAAAGGAGTATGAAACCCTGATGCCGGCGCTGGAACAGCAGATACAGAGTCTTGGGGGTTACATAGATGATATGGAGACCTACAACGGAAGTCGTTATTCCGACAACCGTAGTGTCCGCCATGCCACGCTGACAGCCAGAATCCCTCAGGCTGAATTGAATCAATTCCTGGGTTCGGTGTCTGAGCTTTGCAATGTGGTGAGACGAAACGACAGCGTGAATGATGTTACCATGTCCTATGTGGATACAGCAAGCAGAAGGGATGCATTACGGACGGAGCACACAAGACTTCTGGAACTGATGGAGCAGGCAGAATCCCTGGAGGATATCCTGGTGCTGGAAGACCGTCTGACCTCTGTCCGTTATCAGCTGGAATGCATGGAATCCCAGCTTCGTACCATGGATAATCAGGTGGATTACAGTACCGTTAGGATAAGAATCAGCGAGGTGGAGGAGCTTACACCGGTGCAGGAGGAAGAGGAAGAAGAGGAGACACTTTGGCAGAGAATGACCTCCGGCCTGCAGGATACGTTGGAAGATATGAAGGAAGGACTTGGAGATTTTCTGGTCTGTGTTGTGTCAGCCATTCCTTATCTGCTGCTGTGGACGGTGGTGATTATTGCGGCTGTTGTGACGGTAAGGTGTATTTTAAAAAAGAGAAAGCAGAAAAAAGCAACTGCAAATGCAGAGGAGAAGAGAGAATAAATGAACGAGAATCCATCCTTTAAATCCGGCTTTGTTACCTTGATTGGCAGGCCGAATGTTGGGAAATCCACACTGATGAACCGACTGATTGGGCAGAAGATTGCCATCACCTCAAAAAAGCCCCAGACCACGAGAAACCGTATTCAGACGGTACTCACTACCGAGGAAGGACAGATTGTCTTTTTGGATACCCCGGGAATTCACAAGGCAAAGAATAAGCTGGACAGCTATATGATAAAGGTGGCAGAGAGAGCCATGGAGGATGTGGATGTGATTCTCTGGCTGGTGGAGCCCAGCACCTTCATCGGTGCCGGAGAGCAGTATGTCATAGAACAGCTGAAGAAGACGAGGACACCGGTGATTCTTGTGATTAATAAGGCAGACACGGTGAAGAAGGATGCAATGGACAGCTTTATCGATGTATACCGGAAGGAGATGGAATTTCAGGAGATAATTCCGGTTTCCGCACTGAAGGGGGATAATACCGATGAACTGGTAAAGCTTATTTTCAGGTATCTGCCTTACGGGCCGGCCTATTATGATGAGGACACCGTCACGGATCAGCCTATGCGGCAGATTGCGGCAGAGCTCATCAGAGAGAAGGCACTGAAGCTTCTGGAGGAGGAGATTCCCCACGGTATTGCCGTCACCATTGAAAGCATGAAGGAAAGAGGGAATATCTGCCATATAGAAGCCACGATTATCTGTGAGAGGGAATCCCACAAGGGAATCGTCATCGGAAAAGGCGGCAGCATGCTTAAGAAAATCGGCACCAGCGCCCGAAAGGATATTGAAGATATGCTGGAAATGCAGGTAAATCTCAAGCTTTGGGTGAAGGTAAGGAAGGACTGGCGTGACAGTGATACCATGTTGAAAAATTTTGGTTACAATCCGAAAGAAATCGGAAGAAGCGAATAGAAAAACACCATTCTGCAAACTCTACCTGTGGAGAGATCATACGATACGAATCGGGGGAATGCAGAATGAATATGGAATACTGGAAGAAATTTGAAAACACCGGTAAGATAGAAGATTATCTGAATTTTGTCTCCTGCGAAATGCGCAAAGATGCACAGCCGGCAAGGACGGACAGGTATTTGGGAGAGGGCTTACATGCAGGATCATATCATACTGACAGGGATAATATTGAAGCAGTCTCCCGTGGGGGAATATGATAAAAGAGTCATTCTTCTGACCAGGGAGAGAGGTAAAATCACAGCTTTTGCAAGAGGTGCCAGAAGGCCGGGGAATAAGCTGTCAGCAGCTACGGATCCCTTTGCCTTCGGGCATTTTAAACTTTATGAAGGTAAAAATACGTATACGCTGACCGAAGCTGATATTCAGAATTATTTTGAAGAACTGAGAACGGATTATATCGGGGCCTGCTACGGAATGTATTTTTCTGAGGTGGCAGATTATTATGCCAGAGAGAATAATGATGAATATGAGATGATGAAGCTCCTGTATGTGGCGCTCCGGGCCCTGTGTGCAACAGCGCTTCCCAAGGAACTGGTGAGATACGTTTACGAATGCAAGGCCCTGGCAATCAACGGTGAGTTTCCCGGGGTGCCCACAGACAGAAAGCTGGAGGAATCCACAATTTACGCCTTGAATTACATAGCTGCCAGTCCTACGGAGAAGCTCTACACCTTCAAGGTATCGGAGAGTGTTCTGGAAGAACTTCGACAGGTTTCGTCGGATTATATGAATAAATTGGTGAATCATGAATTTAAAAGTCTTGAAGTTCTGCAAACTCTCTGTTGAAAATACGGATGGTTTTTGATACAATAACCAAGTATACCGTCATAAAGGAGTCGCAGAATGAAAAAGGGCTTAAGTTTTTTTGCGGCACTGTGTCTCGTTATGATTGTAGCTTCCGGATGTGGTCAGCATACCGACACGGGGACGATTGCGCGCACCACAGTTGTGATAAAGGATGACGGCACCGTTACCTATCATCTGGTTGGAGAATTTGACAGGGATTATTACAGTCTGGACGAGCTCACTGCCATGGCAAAGGAGGAAGCGGCACAGTTTAACGCCGCACAAAACACTGCAGATTCCGCGCCGTCAGTTACGGTTGAGGGCAGGGAATACCGAACCGAAGAAGGACACCAAGTGGTGATGACCTATCAGTTTGACGGAGTGGAAAGTTTTGCTGGCTTTACGAAGGGCTTCTGGTACAGCGGTACACTTAAGGATGCGGCGGCTCAGGGCTGTCTGGATGGTGTTGAATTAAAGAGTGTGAAGGACGGGAGCACCCTGACGGAAGAGCAGATGAAGAAGCAGGGGAAGGCAAGGCTGATTATTACTGATATCCATGCAGTCATTTATTTTCCCTCGGGGGTTGTAGGGGTGAGTGAGGGCGTGGTTCCGGAAAAGGATAAAGCTGCGGATGCTTCCCGGACGGAAGGAAAAGCATATATTCTGCTTGCAAAATGACACCCCGGTCCGGAAGGAATTACGGCGGGAAGACGGTGGTGGGTCCCACAGGTAAAGTACGGCACATCAAGTAAGGTTAGTAAAGTAAGTTAAGATATAGGCCGCAGGGCGGCGGAATGTGAGGAAAAGTATTATGGAAAAAACCATGGACAAGATCGTAGCACTGGCAAAGGCGAGAGGCTTTGTATATCCCGGCTCGGAGATTTACGGGGGACTTGCCAATACCTGGGATTACGGTAATCTCGGCGTGGAATTGAAGAACAATGTGAAGAAGGCATGGTGGCAGAAGTTTGTACAGGAGAATCCCTATAATGTAGGTGTTGACTGTGCTATTCTGATGAATCCCCAGACCTGGGTGGCCAGCGGTCATCTGGGAGGCTTCTCTGATCCGTTGATGGATTGTAAGGAATGCCACGAGCGTTTCCGTGCGGATAAGCTGATTGAGGATTTCTGTGCAGAAAACAAAATCGAACTGAAAGAGAGTGTGGATGCGTGGAGTCAGGAACAGATGAAGAACTTTGTGGAGGAACACAATATTCCCTGTCCCAGCTGTGGCAAGCACAATTTCACCGATATTCGCCAGTTCAACCTGATGTTTAAGACCTTCCAGGGTGTGACGGAGGATGCCAAGAGCGTGGTATATCTTCGTCCTGAGACAGCTCAGGGTATTTTTGTCAACTTTAAGAATGTACAGAGAACCTCCAGAAAGAAGATTCCCTTCGGCATCGGTCAGATTGGCAAATCCTTCAGAAATGAGATTACCCCCGGCAACTTTACCTTCCGTACCAGAGAGTTTGAACAGATGGAGCTGGAGTTTTTCTGTGAGCCCGGTACGGATATGGAGTGGTTCCAATACTGGAGAGGTTTCTGCCGTGACTGGCTTCTGTCCTTAGGTATGAAGGAGGACGAGATACGTCTGCGTGACCACAGTCCTGAGGAGCTTTGCTTCTACAGCAAGGGCACAACAGACATAGAATTCCTGTTCCCCTTCGGCTGGGGTGAACTCTGGGGTATTGCCGACAGAACCGATTACGACCTGACCCAGCATGCTAATACTTCCGGTGAAGATATGACCTACTTTGACGATGAGAAAAAGGAGAAGTACATTCCTTATGTCATCGAGCCTTCTCTGGGCGCAGACCGCGTGGTGCTTGCCTTCCTCTGTGCTGCTTATGACGAGGAGGAACTGGAGGGTGGAGATATGCGTACCGTTCTGCGTTTTCATCCTGCGCTTGCACCGGTGAAAATCGGAGTGTTGCCTCTTTCCAAGAAACTGAACGAAGGTGCGGAGAAGATATACGCGGAGCTTTCCAAAAAGTACAATTGTGAGTTTGATGACAGGGGCAATATCGGAAAGCGCTATCGCAGACAGGATGAAATAGGTACTCCTTTCTGTGTGACCTATGATTTTGATTCAGAGACAGACAATTGTGTAACCATCCGTTTCCGTGATTCCATGGAGCAGGAAAGAGTTGCAATTTCAGATTTGGATGCGTACTTTGCGGATAAATTTACTTTTTAAATGTTCCGAAGCAGAGGGCTGCCACCTTTGGTGGCGGCCCTTTTACGGGTGTGCAGAAACAAATTTACCAATGGGCGCTAAAGAGTTATCATAAATTTATGTCGGGTATAGAGCAGATGGATACAATAGAAATTTTTCAGCTTCTGGGGATTGAGGTCACCGGAGATGAGACGGAAATCAAAAATGCATACAGAAGGAAGCTTGCAGTGACGAATCCGGAGGATGACCCGGAGGGGTTCAGACGCCTCCGGGCTGCATACGAGGAGGCCTGTCGTCTTGCGAGAAAGGAAGAAAAAACCGAGCTCCCCTCGGACAATACCCCTTCGGGAAAGTGGATGGAGCAGGTGTCTGAGGTCTATGGCGTTATGTCCAGACGGCGTGATGTCGAAGAATGGAAGAAGCTGTTTGCATCAGATTGTTTTCTCTCTCTGGAGGAGGAAGAAAACTGTCGAACCAAGTTCTGGCGGTTCCTGATGGAGCATTTCAGACTGCCGGATGAGGTCTGGAAGTTTCTGGATAAAAAACTGGGAATTATCGGATATGAGAAGAAACTGAGAGAGTTCCTGCCCGGAGATTTTGTGCGATTTATCAGGAATAAATGCGAACGCGGGGAAGAGGTGGAGTTTGCACAGTTTGAAGGGGCAGAGGATGCGCCCTATGATTTGTTCCTTCAGTATTATGACCGCTGCTGGCAGGCGCTTGCGGCGCAGGACAGGGACGGTGCGGCGCAGAATCTCAAAAATGCAGATGAATTGAAGATACATCATCCGGTTATGGAGATTTGCCGTGCAGAGCTTTTGTTTATGAATGAGCAGAAGGAAGAGGCAATTGCTGTTCTGGATGCTCAGAGGAAAAGGTATCCTGAGGATGGAATGATTAACTACCATCTTGCGGAGATACTTTGGCGTCTTGGAGATGCTGGGGAGGGCAGTTACCGTCTGAGAGCCGGAGAAATCTATCTGGAGCTTAAGAAAGAAAACGACAAACACTATATGGCCAATGTGCGTCTTACGGAGTGGTATTATGACAGGGGGCAGTACAGGGAGGCAAAAAAGTGCGCGGAAAAGGTTCTTGCAGCCGGTATGGGAGATGATTTTCTTCAGCTTCTGGGCAAGGTAAACGCTGAACTTGAGAAGGAACTGGAGGACAGATGGCGCAGGGAAAGCGACTGTGATGCGGGACTGGAGCTGTGCTGGTGTTATCTTCAGGATGGCAGGGTATCCCGTGGGATCAGGCTGGCGTTAAAGCTTGAGAAGCGGTTATCTGAGGATAAGACAGCCGAATGGAACGGCCTGATGTCCAAGCTGTATGTGGAACAGGGAGAGTATGAAACCTCCATTACCATGACAAGGTCCTGGGAGGAGGCACTGAGAGAAAAGATACAGGCAGGGGAGCCTGAGGAAGAGGAAGAGAAGGACCGTGACCGCCTGAAGCAGGCCCGTCTGATTCGGATGCAGTGCTTTCATAATCTGGGCTTCCGGGACAGGGAAAAATTTGCCGAGGCCATACAGGAAGGAAAGTCTGTTCTGGAAGGCAGTGCAAAGGACATAGGTATCCTGCTGGAGATGGCTCAGATTTATACGGAAATGCAGGAGTATGAACAGATGGAGAAGACGGTGGAGGAGCTGGTGGAAAACTATCAAATCTATGCCGCCTATGCCACCCGTCTGGAAGCGGACAGGAGAAGACTGGATGCCGGCGCTGTCATCAGAGACGGCTCCCTTTGCATTCAGTATTTCCCCACCTTTGTAAAAGCTTACGAGTATATGGCCAAGGTTTTTCTGGACCTGGAACGCTGGGATGACCTTGATAAGCTCATGAAGCAGGCGGAAGAAAAACAGATAAATAGTACGATTCTGGAGGCATACCGTTATCAGAAAACCCACAAGCCCATGGAGCCGGATAGGCTGGACAATAAATTGAAAAGCTTTCGAAAGAATTTCCGGGTCATGGTGGAATTGGGCAAGCTGCCTTACTATGAGCATGGTCTGCCTGTTCTGAATGAATTGCTTTACAATTGTCCCGATGGATTTATGTTTGTGGAGCGGGGGATTTTTCACAGATCTGCCCATCATTACCAGGAGGCACGGGAGGATTTTGAAAAGGCAATCTCCATGAATCAGGCAAATTCATATGCACTGAACGGCCTGAGCTTTGTGATGAAGTATCTGGGCGATTATGAAAAGGCCCTCTTTTACATGAAGAAGGCAGTGTTGTACATGGACAAGGAAGTGCCTCCCGTGATGTATTCGGACATGGGTGCCATTTATGCCCTTCTGGGAGATTGTGAGATGGCCCTTGCCATGTGCAGACAGTATGAGGAACTGGCTCGGGACAGAAGTCCCTGGCTTTTAAAAAGGATGGCTGAGTACGAAACCTGCCTGGGAAATATTGAGGCTGCAGCAGCCCTGTACCGGGAGAGCAATTGCCGGGATGCATTTCAGGCGATGGACGGTGAGGTGCTCGCCTGTGTCAGATGCGGTGAAACCGATAGGGCACGTCAGCTCCTGGAAAAATGGGAGGGCACCCGAACCGTAACGGAAAGACTAAAGTATACCTTAAGCCCCATGCTGACGGCAGAACCGGAATACAGACGTCTTCTTTTGCTACATATGTGGGTTGCCCTGGTGTCCGGTGAAAAAGAGGAAGCAGGCTGCATAATTAAAAAGCTTCGGTTTGAGGTCAGAGACGAGAAATGTCTAGGGGACGGAATCTTTGGTGCCATTCTGTGTGAGGAGGAAGCTTGCGGTAAAAAAATGGCAGCGAATCTGGAGCGTTGGCTGAAGCGGGATAAAATGTCTGACAACAATCAGTATTTTAACCGGGAGAAGGCTTATTTGAGACTGCAGGTTCTGGCAGCCTGGTATACTGCTTCGGAGGCGGAAATCGAAGAACTGCTGGAAAAAGAGTCCCAATGCGGTATTTGCCATGAATGTGCATCTCCCGTCTGCAGGGAATTGGAGGGGATACGCATTCTGCTCCTTCTCAGACAGGGACGAATACAGGAGGCCAAGGAGCGCTTACAGCGAAACCTGCAGAACTTTTCCTCTGATGAGTATACACGGGCGATAGCAGCAATTCATTCTTCCCGTTTTGGAGATTTTGTGATATAATCGGATACGGATTGTGTAAAAAACAGTATTTTGAAACGAGGATGTCTATGATAGTTGGAATAGATTTAGGTACTACAAACAGCTTAATTGCTTATTTTACGGAGGATGGTCCGAAGATCATCCCTAACAGACTGGGGAAGAATCTGACCCCTTCCGTGGTCAGCGTGGACCAGGAGGGCAATGTCTATGTGGGTGAGACTGCCAGAGAGCGCATGAGCCTTTATCCGGATTCCGTTGCCGAGACCTTTAAGCGCAGTATGGGAACTGACCGCGATTATATTCTGAGTGGGAGACACTACAAGCCGGAGGAACTCTCCAGCTTTGTGCTTCGCGCCCTGAAGGAGGATGCGGAGTATTTTCTGGGGGAAGAGGTGACGGAGGCGGTCATCAGTGTGCCGGCCTATTTTGACGATAAGAGGAGAAAGGCCACCAAACGGGCCGGAGAACTAGCGGGGCTGAAGGTGGAGAGAATGATTTCCGAACCTACGGCGGCGGCGGTAGCCTACGGCCTGTATGACAAGACCCGGGATACCAGATTCCTGGTTTTCGACCTTGGAGGGGGAACCTTCGATGTTTCCATTCTGGAGTTGTACCACAATATTCTCGAAGTGCGGGCAGTGGCAGGGGATAATTATCTCGGCGGCGAAGATTTTACAGCAGTGATGGTCAAGCTTTTTCTCCAGAAGGCTAAATTACAGCTTTCTTCCCTGACGGAAAAGGAGCAGGTCAGATTATATCGTCAGGCGGAGAAGGCCAAGCGGGAAATCAGTGACAATACTGAGGTGACCATGAGCTTTTTGTACCATGAGGAGACCATGGAACAAAGTATTACCTATAAAGAGTATGAGGAAGCATGTGAAGAGCTTCTGATGAAAATCAGGGAACCCGTGAAGAAGAGCCTTTCCGATGCCGGGCTGAAGCTGTCGGATATCGACGAGGTACTGTTGATTGGCGGAGCCACCAGACTTTCCATTGTCCGGGATTTTCTGATTCGTCTGTTTCACAAATTCCCGGATACAAAGCTGAATCCGGATGAGACCGTAGCCCTGGGAGCTGCGGTGCAGGCGGCCATGAAGGAACGTAGAGAGGAAGTAAAGGAGGTCATTCTGACGGATGTCTGCTCCTTCACCCTAGGCACGGAGGTGGTGGTGGAATATGAGGAAGGCAAGTACGAGGACGGAAGATTCTGCCCCATCATCGAACGGAATACGGTGATTCCTGCCAGCCATACAGAGAGACTCTATACGGTGAGAGACAATCAATCCTCTGTGCGAGTGAGGGTGCTTCAGGGAGAAAGCCGTTTTGCCAGGAATAATCTGTATCTGGGAGAATTGGAAATCGAGGTGCCAAAGGGACCAAAAGGCTCAGAGTCGGTGGATGTGACCTATACCTATGATATCAATTCCCTGTTGGAGGTGGAGGTTACGGTGGTCTCCACGGGAGTAAAGCGTAAAATGATTATCAAGGGGCAGGACAACCAGATGTCTGAGGAGGAGATAGCGAAACGCATGGAAGAACTTTCCTATCTCAAGATTCAGCCCAGAGATCAGGAGGAGAACCGCCTGGTGCTCACCAGGGCAGAGCGCATGTATGAGGAGACGCTGGGGGACAGAAGGAAGAAATTGGACCATTATATCACTGCCTTCGAGGCTGCCCTGAAAAAGGGAAACCATGACGAAATCCGTGAGGCAAGGGAAGCGCTGAATGAGGTGCTTGAGGAAGAGGACGGATGAATTCTGCTATACAAGAAGCAGAGAAAGTGCTATGATGAAAAATGGCGTTATAGGAAGATGGAAGAAATAAAGGAGATTTGGAAATGAGACAATTCACTTCAGATGAACTGAGAAAAACCTGGAAGCAGTTTTATATTGACCGCGGACATGTGGATGTAGGTGCGGTTTCCCTGGTGTCCGACGGCTCTACAGGAGTACTGTTCAATGTAGCAGGTATGCAGCCTCTGATGCCTTACCTTTTGGGACAGAAGCATCCCCTGGGAACTAGGCTCTGTAACGTGCAGGGCTGTGTCCGTACCAACGATATTGATTCCGTAGGGGACAAGAGCCATGTGACCTTTTTTGAAATGATGGGAAGCTGGAGTCTGGGAGATTACTTCAAGAAGGAGCGCTGTCAGTGGAGCTATGAGCTGTTGACAGAAGTCTTCGGCTTTGATGCAGATCATCTGGCAGCGACTGTTTTTGAGGGAGACGACAATGCATCCAGAGATGAGGAGGGGGCTCAGTATCGTATCGCTTCCGGTTTCAAGAAGGAAAATATTTATTACCTGCCTGCCGAGGACAACTGGTGGGGACTGGAGTATGGTCCCTGTGGTCCCGATAGTGAGATGTTCTATATGGAAGACAGACCGGATTGCGGTCCAGACTGTGGTCCCGGCTGTCACTGTGGAAAGTACACCGAGCTTGGAAATGACGTATTTATGCAGTATGAGAAGCATCAGGACGGCAGCCTCACACCCCTGAAGCAGAAGAACGTGGATACAGGCTGGGGACTGGAGCGTATTCTGGCATTCCTGAACGGGAGCAGGGATGTGTATCGGATTGATTTGTTTGCGCCCATTATTGCGTACATTGAGCAGAATTCCGGTGTGAAGTACGAGCAGGATGAGAAGCTGACCAAGTCCATGAGAATTCTGGCAGACCATATCCGTACCAGTGTGATGTTAATCGGGGATGAGGCAAAGCTGCTTCCTTCCAATGCAGGCGCAGGCTATGTGCTTCGTCGTCTGATTCGTCGTGCGGTAAGACATGCCCGTGCCCTGAACCTGAAGAAGGACAATATCCTCGCCATTGCAGGTATGTATATTGATAAAATCTACGCAGAAAGCTATCCTTTGCTTGGAAAGAACAGAGAGTTTATTCTTTCTGAGCTGAATAAGGAAATTGACCGTTTCGAGAGCACTCTGGAAAACGGTATGAAGGAATTCCGCAAGATTCTGGAGCAGAAGCAGGCGGAAGGAAAGAAGGAAATTGACGGAAAAGAGGCATTCTATCTCTATGATACCTTCGGCTTCCCGATTGAATTGACGGTTGAGCTTGCAGGGGAAGAGAATCTTACCGTGGATGAAGCCGGCTTTGCCCTTTCCATGGAAGAGCAGAAGCAGAAGGCCAGAGAGAATCAGAATTTCTCCGCAAAATTGTCCACTACAGATGCAGGTGTCTATGACAGCTTAGGCGCAGAGCTTGTGAGTGAGTTTGTGGGATATGACACATTGAAGGCGGAAAGCACTGTCAGCGCACTGGTAGCAGACAACGAGATTAAGACAGAACTGGAGCAGGGCGAAAAGGGCGTTCTGATTGTTCCCGAGACGCCTTTCTATGCAACCATGGGCGGTCAGCAGGGCGACTGTGGCGTGATTACCACGGCAGGCGGCGAGTTCAAGGTAGAAGATACCGTAAAGGTACCCGGCGGCAGAATCGGCCATGTGGGACAGGTGGTTTCCGGTGTAATTAAGACAGGTGAAAAGGCTGTTCTTGCGGTAGACGAGTTGAACAGATCCAATACCTGCAGAAACCACAGCGCAACCCATCTGATGCAGAAGGCATTACAGGAGGTGCTGGGTGACCATGTAGAGCAGCAGGGCTCTTATCAGGACGGCGCACGAACCCGTTTTGACTTCAGCCATTCCGGAGCCATGACAGCCGAGGAGCTTGTTAAGGTGGAAAAGCTGGTAAATGAGAAAATCGCCGAGAAACTGGCAGTTGATACTAAGGTAATGTCTCTGGAGGAGGCAAAGAAGTCCGGAGCCATGGCATTGTTTGGCGAGAAGTACGGCGAGAGCGTCCGCGTGGTATCCATGGGAGAGTTTTCCAAGGAACTCTGCGGCGGTACCCATGTACAGAATACAGGAGACATTCTCTCCTTCAAGATTCTCTCCGAAAACGGTGTGGCTGCCGGTGTGAGAAGAATCGAAGCCATTACCGGAAGCAATGTGCTGGAATATTACAAGAATCTGGAAAATTTGCTGGAGCGTGCGGCGAAGATTGTAAAAGCAACTCCTCAGACCCTGAATGATCGTCTGGAGCACATGATGGCGGAGCTGAAGGCTCTCCAGAGCGAAAATGAAGCACTGAAGGCTAAGGCTGCCAAGGATGCACTGGGCGATGTCATGGATAAGGTACAGGAGGTTAAGGGCGTGAAGCTTCTGGCAACGGCAGTGGATGGCGTTGATATGAACGGACTCCGCGACCTGGGAGATCAGCTCAAGGGCAAGCTTGGCGAAGGAGTGGTTGTATTGCTCTCCGCTGTGGACGGCAAGGTAAATATGATTGCTATGGCTACCGATGGAGCACAGGCAAAGGGTGCCCATGCAGGTAACCTGATCAAGGGAATTGCTACACTGGTAGGCGGTGGCGGCGGCGGACGTCCCGGCATGGCACAGGCAGGCGGCAAGAATCCGGCAGGAATTCCGGAAGCTATCGAAGCAGCAGCAAAGGTGCTGGAAGGCCAGCTGTAATCAACAGGATTTCACAAGAACAAGTCATCAAATATAAAAAAACAGTTGACTGCATCGGATTTTATGCTATAATATCAATGTGTGTGCGACGGAAGGTAAGCTCGTACATAATATTAACCCAATCAGTCATGTACTCGAGGGACTGAAGGGAGGGTCGGGTAGAAGATGTCAAACGTAATCGTAAAAGAGAACGAAACTTTAGACAGCGCGCTTCGTCGTTTTAAGAGAAGCTGTGCGAAGGCTGGTATCCAGCAGGAGATTCGTAAGCGTGAGCATTACGAAAAGCCGAGCGTAAGACGCAAGAAGAAGTCTGAAGCGGCAAGAAAACGCAAATATAACTAAATGTCAGCAGACCCCCGGTTATTAAAACCGGGGGTTTTCTGTTTTTTGCCAAAACACTTCAGTGCTTTACTGATATTTTTGTTAACTGTATGTGGAGGCTTCTGTTATCTCATTATTTTTTTATTAGGTGGTGTTGGGTCATTTGTAATTCCACCTATATAGTCTAATGAAACATGATAGAATTTTGCAAGCGTAACAGCTAATTCAAATGGCAACTCTCTCTTTCCGGTTTCGTAATTATGGTACGTTGTCTTTTGCATATGAAGTAAGTTTGCAAGTTCTCGAATTGTTAAATCCTTATCTTCCCGTAAATCCTTCAATCGAGGATAATATCCCATAGTATCACCCAATTTGTATCCATGAATTTTGTTTCCTTGACAGTGTACAACATATGATGTACACTTGTTCCGAGTGTCCATCATATGTTGGACAAATATACATAGATAAACGAAAGAGAGGGATTCGTATGGTATGTGATAAGTGCGGTACGGAAATAACCAAGAAAAATAAGTTCTGTACAAATTGTGGCGCGGAAGTAGTAAAAGGAAGAAAGAAGAAAAAAGAAATTCCCGAGGTTGAGGAATACAAATTAAAGGATAAGGAGATTGAGAAACTATCCCAGTCTTTTGCAAGTCGTGAAGAGAAATATATTGCATCCTTAGGCAATGGCTACATTATGAATTATCTTAATAATAAAGAGATACGGAAAGGTTTTGCATTCTTAACAGATAAACGAGTTTATTTCAAAGGAAGCTGCCTAAGTGGCAAAGGAAGGGCTCTTGTTAAGTCGGATGAAGAAAGAACGGTGGATGTTAAGAATATTACCGGCAGTGGATTTACCTATCATAGATTTTGGGGAAAGCTATTCATCATCATGCTGGTTCTGCTGATTTCGGTCGCTGGTTTTGTTGGAACTTTTGCGTGGTATAATGAGGTAAGCGACTATGGCAGAATAAATATTATAGGAAGCATTTTCGACATAACAGCTCAGAATAGTAGGTGTCGTAAAATTGCCAAGAATGAAAAGATAATTGGTATAACAGTATATAAACCCTGGTGGGATAACGATGCCCAAGCTTACTGTTATGAACAGGTTGTATTAGTTGGGAAAAATGATTTTTCTGAAAAGTTTAATAAGCTTTATTCTGCAGCGGGACTGCCGGATGGAACTCACACAAATGAACAATATATTGAGGCTTTTCTGGATGGTTTATATAAACCAATTCTAGCATTTATGATGCCGCTATTTGTATTACTCCTTCTGCTTGGTGTGGCCGTCAGCGCATTACTGTTCGCTCTGGTAAACTTTGTTAAGTTTCTGGCAAAACGCAGGACATTATTCCGTATCGAATACGCAGGCGGCTGTATTGCGTTTGACGTTTCTTTTTATGCAAAAGCAGAAATCGATGATTTCCAAAAGCAGTTGAGACGTGCAAAAGATTTTGCAGAAGAAACAGCTACCATAAAGACCGTTACAGTAGACGCACCTGTGCAAGCCCCTGCACAGAGCAGTGTGCCGGATGATTTGCGTAAATATGCGGACCTGTTAAAAGAGGGATTGATTTCACAGGAAGAATATGAAGCAATGAAAAAGAAAATTTTAGGATTGTAGGGTTTATGATGGAATTACTTAGGATAAACGGCTACCGCATGAGAGAAAGAGTTGTTCTAATCCAAGCCTCCTCCGCATAAAAATAGGATTGAGAAGCCGCTCTTTTAGAAGGACTCTCAGAGGCGGCAGACGTAAAATGGGGCAGTGTAATATGAGTATGAAACGAATAACGGCGTTTTTTCTTGCGGTTATCCTATGGCTTTCGGCAGGGATTACGGTGGGAGCGGTGCCGACAGTGTCAGCTCCTTCCGTAATTCTGATGGAGAGCTCCACGGGACAGGTAATCTATGAATTGAATTCCACAGAACGGCGAAGTCCGGCAAGTGTCACGAAAATCATGACCATGCTTTTGACCTTTGAGGCAATTCACGAAGGAAGGGCAAATCTTTCTGATCAGGTGCTGACCAGTGAGCATGCCAGTTCCATGGGTGGATCTCAGGTATATTTGGCTCAGGGAGAGGTACAGACACTGGAAACCATGCTGAAATGCATTGCGGTGTCCTCTGGAAACGATGCCAGTGTAGCCGTAGCAGAGCATATTGCGGGAAGTGAGCCTGCTTTTGTGGAGATGATGAATCAGAAGGCAATTTCCCTGGGAATGCTGGATACGCATTTTGAGGACTGCTGTGGACTGACGGATTCCGATAATCATTATACCTGTGCCAGGGATGTGGCCATTATGTCAAGGGAGTTGACCGTAAAGTATCCGGAGGTATTTCAATTTACCACCATCTGGATGGAAGACATTACCCATGAGACAAGACAGGGAACCAGTACGTTTACATTAAACAGTACCAATAAGCTGTTAAAACAGTATCAATATACCACCGGGCTGAAAACCGGCTCTACAAGCAAGGCGAAATTCTGCCTCTCGGCCACCGCAAGCAAGGATGGCATTGACCTGATTGCAGTGGTGATGGGTGCACCCGACAACAAGGCACGCTGCAATGATGCACAGGCACTTTTGACATATGGCTTCACAGTCTGCAATCTTTACATAGACGATAATCAGGAGGCGCTTCCGCCGCTGGCTGTGAAGGGAGGGGTAGAGGAATATGTCCCACTGAAATATGAGGGAGAATTCCGATATCTGGACATCGGCGGTGCAGATTTGTCTTCTGTAGAAAAGGTTTTGGAATTGCCGGAGGTAACACAAGCCCCTGCAGAGGAGGGAGCGGAGGCCGGCAGGGCCCGCTATCTGTTAAACGGCGAGGAAATCGGCAGCATCCCCATTCTATATGGCACCACGGTAGAAAAGGCGGATTATTTTGATTATCTCAAGAAGGTGTTTGGCTTATTTTTACTGTGAAGCCCCAAGGTGGGTTCAAAATCCATCAGCCTATATAGGAAGAGGTTTTGCAGCGGTCCCTGAGGGGGCCGCTGTTTGCAGTTGTAAAATCAGGAGCGGATGTGGTATACTGGCTCCATAGGAAAAGTGAGGATAGGCTTTGATGGCAGATATTTTATTTACACTTTTGGGCGTGGCAGTCATTGTTTTGCTGTGGATTATGCTGTATGACAGTAATCGTTTTGTACTGTGTGAGCTGTCCGTTTCGGACAGGCGGATCCGCAGACATAAGCGGGCAGTGGTGCTTGCCGATCTTCATAACAAAAAATACGGCAGAGACAACCGGGAGCTGCTGGAGGCAATCAGAAAGCAGAAGCCGGATATGATACTGATAGCCGGAGATATTCTGACTGCCAGACCGGGGAAAAGTATGGAACCGGCCTTAGAGCTTCTGGGGGAATTGTCCCGGGAGTATCCGATTTACTATGGCAACGGAAATCATGAGCATCGTCTGAAGCTGTATCCGGAGACCTACGGGACCATGGCTGAGGAATATGCCGAGGGACTGAAGAAAATCAATATCGAGCCTATGGTAAACTGTCACAGCATTCTGGAGGATTGGGGTATTGCAATCTACGGGGCTGAGATTGACAGGAAGTATTACAAACGCTTCCGAACTTCGGATATGTCTGAGGACTATCTGCAGGAAATCCTGGGAAAGCCGGATAAGGGAACTTATACAGTGCTGCTGGCACACAATCCGGATTATTTTCCGGAATATGCAGCCTGGGGAGCTGACCTGGTTCTGGCAGGGCATGTACACGGTGGAGTGGCAAGAATCCCTTTTCTGGGAAAGGGAGTGCTCTCCCCTTCCCTGCATCTTTTCCCAAAATATGACGGAGGGATTTTTAAAGAAGGTAATTCCGTCATGCTTTTAAGCCGGGGGCTGGGGATGCATACCATTCCGCTTCGTCTGTTTAATCCCGGAGAACTCTGGGTTGTGGACTTTTTACCGGAGCAGGAGGGGGATGGCTGAAGCTGAAGAACTTACGTTCCGCCTTGCAAATGTCATATAAAAAAGATAAACTGGAGATTACTATGGCGATTTCGGTTAAACTTGAGGTGTTTGAGGGCCCCCTGGACTTGCTCCTGCACCTGATAGACAAAAATAAAATAGATATCTATGACATTCCCATCGTGGAGATTACGGAACAGTATCTGGATTACATCAAAAAGATGGAAACCGATGACATGAATGTGATGAGTGAGTTCCTTGTAATGGCAGCTACACTAATCGAAATTAAATGTCGTATGCTTCTTCCCAAGGAGGTAAATGAGGAGGGGGAGGAGGAAGACCCCAGAGCGGAACTTGTCCAGAAACTGTTGGAATACAAGATGTATAAGTATATGTCCTTTGAACTTCGGGACCGGCAGGTGGATGCCGCCAGAAATCTCTACAGAAAGCAGAATCTTCCCGAGGAGGTGGCTGCTTACAGACAGCCCATCAACTATGAAGAGCTGGTGGGGGATATGACGTTAACTAAGCTTCAGGAGATTTTTAAGTCCATTGTACGGAAGCAGGAGGATAAAATCGACCCCATCCGAAGCAGGTACGGCAATATCGAGAAAGATGAGATAGATATGGAAGCCAAGATGCTCTATGTGGAGGCCTATGCCAGGGAACACAAAAGCTTCAGCTTCCGCAAGCTGCTGGAGAAGCAGTCCAGCAAAATGGAACTTATCGTGACCTTCCTGATTATTCTGGAATTGATGAAGACGGGAAAAATCACCATAAGCCAGGAAGAGATATTTGACGATATCCTTATCACCTCCAATTATGAAAACTGATAAGAAATGATACATAATTACAATACGTTCGCTGCCGGAAAAAATGGTGGGCGTTGAAAGGCATGGTTACATAATGGATAGAACAAAGGCGGAAGCCGTGATAGAGGCTGTACTGTTTACCATGGGTGAATCCGTGGAAATCAGTAAGCTTGCCGAAGTGATTGAAGAGAGCGAAAAAAATACAAAGGAAATCCTGAAGGAGATGGAGCAGCGGTATGAACAGGAGGACAGGGGAATTTTCCTTACCCGGTTTGAAAATGCCGTTCAGCTTTGCACGAAGGCAGATATGTATGAATATCTGATTAAGATTGCCAAGACACCGCGGAAGATGACCCTTACCGACACAGTGCTGGAGACCTTGTCCATCATTGCCTACAAGCAGCCGGTGACAAGGCTTGAGGTAGAGAGAATCAGGGGAGTCAGCTGCGATCATGCCATCAATAAGCTTCTGGAATATGACCTGATTACGGAATTGGGACGTCTGGATGCGCCTGGCAGACCGCTTCTGTTTGGCACAACGGAACAGTTTCTGAGATGCTTCGGCGTGAAGGGACTGGAGGAGCTGCCCAGCCTAAACCCTGTGCAGATGGAAGAGTTTAAACAGCAGGCGGAAGCGGAAGTTCAGGTACAATTGGATATTTAGGAAAAGAGCCTCATATATTATTAGAAATCTTTGGTTTACAAGGCGGAGAATGCAGATGAAGCATTTGAACCTTTTACTCAGGCTAATAATAGGAGGCCTTTTTTGTGCTGTTTTCTGGGGAGTTCTGTACGAGGACAGAAGGCTGTGTACCGTCAGCGCCCGGGCCTTATCCGGCGTCATATCGGAGGAGGGTGATACCCACACGCCGCCGGAAGAGCTCACCCTTTATGCCACTGCCGCCGTTCTGATGGATGCGGATTCGGGCAGAGTTCTGTACGGCAAAAAAGAAAACATTCCGATGGCCATGGCGAGCACCACCAAGGTGCTGACCTGCATTGTGGTATTGGAAAATACCATGCCGGAGGAGGAACTGACGGTATCTGCCTATGCAGCAAGCATGCCCAAGGTAAAGCTTTACATACAAAAAGGGGAGAAGTATACGGTGGGAGATTTGCTCTATTCTCTCATGCTGGAATCCCATAACGATTCTGCAGTGGCACTTGCGGAGTATGTGGGAAAAAATTATCTGGAGAAAGAGTTGGCGGAAAAACCAACGGAACAGTATACCCCGGAGGAGAGCAGGAAGGCGGTGTCAGCCTTTGCAAGACTGATGAATGAGAAGGCGGTGGAGCTGGGGTGTGAGAACAGTTGGTTCATTACGCCCAACGGGCTGGATGCCACCCAGGAATTTACCCTTCCGGACGGGACTGTGCTTCAGAAGGAACACTGTACTACAGCGAAGGAACTGGCACAGATTTTGTCCTACTGTATCGGGAAGTCGCCAAAAAGTAAGGAGTTTCTTGAGATTACAAGGGCGGGCAATCATTGCTTTACCGCCAACGGAAGAAGCTTTTCCTGTGTCAATCACAATGCCTTTTTGAGTATGATGGAGGGTGCCCTTAGCGGCAAAACAGGATTTACGAACAAGGCCGGATATTGTTATGTCGGCTCCCTGAAAAGGGACGGCAGAACCTTTGTGGTGGCGCTGTTGGCCTGCGGTTGGCCGGGTAACAAGGGCTACAAGTGGAGTGACACCAGAAAACTGATGCAGTATGGCATCGACCATTATTTTTACAGAGACTTTCTGGAGGAGGAAAATGCCTTTGATGAGAGACTGCTGGAGCCGGTTCCGGTGAAAAACGGCAGGGTGGGGCTGCTGGGCAGTACGGCATACACAGATATTGCACTGGAGGAGGGACTTTTGAAGGGGAATACAGAGAGGAAGTGCGATGGTGTGCTGATGCGGCAGGAGGAAAAGGTTGCGGTGAGCTACAGCTGGAAGAAAGAGCTTATTGCGCCGGTGACCGGGGGAATGGAAATCGGCAGGGTGACCTACAGTGTGGATGGCAGGGTCTATCGGACCGAAAAGATTGTCACCACGGAGGAGGTTGATGCCATTGATTTCAGTTGGTGTCTCACGGAAATCATGGATCGTTTCCTGGGGAGCAATGGGGAATAGGCGACCGGAATATTTAAAAAATTTACCTAAAAAAGTAATTTGTACTATGCGAATTACTTTTTTTATGCTATACTGTAACAGATAATCGGGGGTATATGGTGTTTTTTTTCTTTTTTCCCCTTAATTGTTATATTTTATTCATTATAAATGGAGGACTGAAAGCATGAGTACTACTTCAAAAGCGAGTCAAAGAATCAATGCTTTGCTCGATGACAACAGTTTCGTTGAAATTGGCGGACTTGTGACTGCAAGAGCTACCGATTTTAACATGAAACCTGAGGAGACTCCGTCGGACGGTTGTATCACCGGCTACGGAGTAATCGGAGGTAAGCCCGTATATGTGTACAGCCAAGATGTGTCAGTGCTGAACGGCACAATCGGCGAGATGCATGCCAGAAAAATTACAAACCTTTACAATCTGGCAATGAAGACCGGAGCACCTGTAATCGGACTGATTGATTCCGCAGGACTGAGGCTTCAGGAGGCTACCGATGCATTAAATGCCTTTGGTGAGATTTACATGAAACAGGTGGATGCATCAGGTGTGATTCCTCAGATTACCGCTGTCCTTGGCAGCTGCGGAGGTGGACTTGCATTGTTCCCCACCCTGACTGATTTTACTTTCATGGAGGAGAAGAACGCAAAGCTCTTTGTAAATGCTCCCAATGCATTGGACGGCAACGTTATCACGAAATGTGATTCCTCCTCTGCTGCATTCCAGGCCGAAGAGAGCGGTATCGTGGATGTTGTGGCCGATGAGGCTACCGTATTTACAAAGATTCGTGAACTGGTTGCTTTCCTGCCCTCCAACAGCCGTGAGGGAAGTGACATCATTGACTGCAGTGATGATTTGAACCGTGTGAATCCCGAGCTGGCAAACTGCCTTGGGGACACTTCCGTTGCACTGTCCATTCTTGCCGATAACAATGATTTCTTTGAGCTGAAGGCAGACTACGCAAAGGATATGGTAATCGGCTTCCTGAAGCTTGACGGTGTTACCGTAGGCGCCGTGGCAAACCGCAGTGAGGTCTGTGATGAAGAGGGCAAGGTGGTGGAGAAGCTTGACGCCGTGCTGACGAAGCAGGGCTGTGAGAAGGCTGCGGATTTTGTGAATTTCTGTGATGCTTTTGATATCCCCGTGCTTTCTCTTACCAACACCAAGGGCTACAAGGCTACCATGTGCTCCGAAAAGGGCATTGCAAGGGCAGCCGCAAAGCTTACATATGCATTTGCAAATGCTACCGTTCCCAAGGTAAATGTGGTGATGGGCAAGGCTCTCGGAACAGCCGGCATCATCATGAATTCCAAGGCAATCGGTGCTGACATTACTTTTGCATGGCCTGATGCCGAAATCGGAACCATGGAAAGCAAGCTTGCCGCCAAGATTATGTACGAGGGTCAGGGAGCTGATGTAATTAATGAGAAGGCAGCTCAGTACGAGGCATTACAGCTTTCCGCCACAGGTGCTGCCAGAAGAGGATATGCAGACAGTATTATTGATGCTGCCGAGACCAGAAAGTATGTCATCGGCGCATTTGAAATCCTTTTTTCAAAGAGCGAGGATCGTCCTGCAAAGAAGCACGGAACAGTATAAGAAAGGGTGATTGCAGAAAATGAAAAAGAAATTTTTGACATTGATATGTACGATTGCCTGTGTTTTCGGACTGACTGCCTGCGGAGGCGAAGAACAGCTGCCTGAGTATCAGCAGAGCAGGAAGGATATGGCAGCTGCATATGCGCCAGAGATTGTCACCCTGCTTGCGGATGATTTCTGTCAGGGGAAATCCCTTCAGGTGGAGCAATACACTCAGGAAGAGCTGGAGTACCTGTGCGAAGAGATGTTTGTAGAGGTTGACGGCTATGAAGAAGCAATTGACCTGAGGGTAGACGGCTATGCGCTGTCACAGGCGGTCATTTCGTTCAATTCCGGTCTGAAGGATATCGGGTCGGTTAAGGAAACGGGTGAGGTTGACGTAAGACTTGACGGTAAGCAGATAGTGGCGGAAGTTGAGGTTATCGGTGAGAAGCGGAACGCAACGGCAGAAATTATTTTGTCAAATGATATGTTTCTGAAACTGGAATCCGCCTCCCTGAACCCCAAGAGAACCTTCGGGGAGCTGATGTCCAAGGCTGCACTAAATACTCTGATCGGTATGGGAACGGTATTTCTTGTTCTCATTCTTATCAGCCTGATTATCTCCTGCTTTGCAATTATTCCCAAGCTTCAGTCAGCAGCAAAACGCAAAGAGGCGAGGAAGAATAGGGCTGCAATGAAGAATACAGGCATCGACAATGCGGTGGCACAGATTAGGGCCCAGGAGGAGAGCAACATAGAGGCTGTTTCCGGGACGGATGACCTGGAGCTTGTTGCAGTAATTGCAGCTGCTATTGCTGCCAGCCAGGGAGCGGCATCTACGGAGGGCTTCGTGGTGCGTTCCATCAGAAAAAGAGTTTAATTATAAAAATAAATGGAGGAAAATTTAAAATGAAAAATTATACCATTACCGTGAACGGAAACGTATATGATGTAACAGTAGAAGAGGGTGCATCCACAGGAGCTCCCGTAGCAGCAAAGGCTCCCGCAGCACCCAAGGCAGCTCCCAAGGCAGCACCCGCAGCAGCACCTAAGGCTGCAGGCGGCGCAGGCAGCATCAAGATTGAAGCCGGCGCAGCAGGTAAGGTGTTTAAGCTCGAGAAAAAGGTTGGCGATGCCGTTAAGAGAGGGGATGCCGTAATCATCATCGAGGCAATGAAGATGGAGATTCCCGTAGTAGCTCCCGAGGACGGTACTGTTGCAAGCATTGATGTAGCTGTCGGCGATGCAGTGGAGGCAGGCGCTGTTCTTGCAACGCTGAACTGATAGGGCGTTACAATATTAGCTACTTCACAGACAACAGGAGGTCAACAAATGGATTATATAGTCTCTACCATGAGCAATCTGATTCATCAGACGGCGTTTTTCAATCTGACCTGGGGAAACTATCTGATGATTGCGATTGCGTGCTTTTTCCTTTACCTGGCTATACGTCATGGATTTGAGCCTCTGCTCTTGACTCCTATAGCCTTCGGTATGCTGTTGGTAAATATTTATCCCGACATCATGCTGCACGCAGAAGACGCTGCAAACGGTGTGGGCGGCTTACTGTATTACTTTTATAAGTTAGATGAACTGGCAATTCTGCCTTCCCTGATTTTCATGGGTGTGGGTGCGATGACAGACTTCGGTCCTCTGATCAGTAATCCCAAGAGCTTTCTGCTGGGTGCAGCTGCACAGTTTGGTATTTTTACAGCTTACTTCGGTGCAATTCTTTTAGGATTCAACGATATGGCCGCAGCTGCCATTTCCATTATCGGTGGTGCGGATGGCCCTACTTCCATTTTCCTTGCGGGAAAACTGGGACAGACGGCCATCATGGGACCCATTGCGGTGGCGGCATATTCCTACATGTCCCTGGTGCCTATCATCCAGCCGCCCTTTATGAAGCTGTTTACCACGGAGAAGGAGAGAAAGATTAAGATGGGTCAGCTTCGTCCCGTATCAAAGCTGGAGAAGATTCTTTTCCCTATCGTGGTAACGATTGTGGTTTGTCTGATTCTTCCCACCACTGCCCCTCTGGTAGGTATGCTGATGCTGGGTAACCTCTTCCGTGAATCCGGCGTGGTAAGACAGCTGACAGAGACCGCTTCCAACGCGTTGATGTATATCGTGGTTATCCTTCTGGGAACTTCCGTGGGGGCTACCACCAGTGCGGAGGCATTCCTGAACCTGGATACTCTGGCGATTGTAGCACTTGGACTGGTTGCTTTCGTATTCGGAACCATTGCAGGTGTGCTGTTCGGCAAGCTGATGTGTGTGGCAACCCACGGTAAGGTGAACCCGTTAATCGGTTCCGCAGGTGTATCTGCAGTTCCTATGGCTGCACGTGTATCCCAGAAGGTTGGTGCAGAAGCAGATCCCACCAACTTCCTGCTCATGCATGCCATGGGCCCTAACGTGGCAGGTGTTATCGGAACCGCTGTCGCAGCAGGTACCTTTATGGCCATATTCGGCGTCTTTTAAGCTGTGCATGTACGAATCAGTTACGAGCTGCCGTGCTTGCACGAGCAGCGAGTAAACTGATATCGTACATATAGAGCGCATAGCGCGATGAAATAAGCCCGACAGGGCTTATGAATGCACAGCTTATTGTATAATTCATAAAACATGGAGGAGATTCGTAATGTCAGAAATCACAAAGAAACCTATAAAGATTACGGAAACCGTATTGCGTGATGCTCACCAGTCTCTGATTGCAACCAGAATGCCTACTGAATTCATGCTTCCCATCGTTGAGAAGATGGATAAGGTAGGGTATCATTCCGTGGAGTGCTGGGGCGGCGCAACCTTTGATGCATCCCTTCGTTTCCTGAAGGAGGATCCCTGGGACAGACTTCGCAAGCTGCGTGACGGATTTAAGAATACAAAGCTTCAGATGCTGTTCCGCGGACAGAATATTCTGGGTTACAGACCTTACGCAGATGATGTGGTGGACGCCTTTGTGCAGAAGTCTATTGCCAACGGTATTGATATCATCCGTATTTTCGACTGCCTTAATGACCTGCGTAACCTGCAGGAGGCTGTCAATGCAACCAACAAGATGAAGCAGCAGGAAGGAAGAGGCCATGCGCAGGTTGCATTGTCCTATACCCTGGGTGATGCTTATACGCTGGAGTACTGGGCAAGTACTGCAAAGAAGATTGAAGAGATGGGAGCAGATTCCATCTGTATCAAGGATATGGCCGGACTGCTGGTGCCTTACAAGGCTTCCGAGCTGATTGCAGCAATGAAGGAGAATACCAAGCTTCCGATTCAACTGCATACACACTATACCTCAGGTGTGGCCAGCATGACCTACTTAAAGGCAGTGGAGGCCGGTGTGGATGTTATCGACACTGCAATGAGCCCCTTCGCTATGGGTACCTCTCAGCCTGCTACTGAGGTGATGGTAGAGACCTTTAAGGGAACTCCTTATGATACAGGCTTTGACCAGAATCTTCTGGCTGAAATTGCCGACTATTTCCGCCCCTACAGAGATGAGTGCTTAAAGAACGGTCTTCTGAATCCTAAGGTAATGGGTGTTGATATCAAGACTCTGCTGTATCAGGTGCCCGGCGGTATGCTTTCCAACATGGTGAGCCAGTTGAAGGAGCAGAATGCTGAGGACAGATATTATGATGTGCTGAAGGAAATCCCTCAGGTTCGGAAGGATCTGGGTGAGCCCCCTCTGGTTACCCCTTCCTCTCAGATTGTGGGCACACAGGCTGTGTTCAACGTACTGATGGGTGAGAGATATAAGATGGCAACCAAGGAGACCAAGGCTGTGCTGCGCGGCGAATACGGCCAGACGGTAAAGCCTATGAACCAGGAGGTTATCGACAAGGTTATTCCCGGCGAGGAGAGAATCACCTGCCGTTTTGCTGATAAGCTGGAAAATGAAATGGATAAGCTGGAAAATGAAATGAAGGAATGGAAGCAGCAGGATGAGGACGTATTGTCCTACGCTCTGTTCCCTCAGGTTGCAACCGATTTCTTTAAGTATCGTCAGGCACAGCAGGAAAAGGTTGACATGACCCAGGCAGATACCAAGAACGGTGCTTATCCTGTATAACAGGCTTTACAGTTTATAAGACTCTATTTTAACCGCTTTTAAAACCGACAGATGGCAGTCGCTTCCCGGGGGAAGGATTCTTGTCTGTCGGTTTTGTGTTTTCTGCATCCGGTTTTATCGTATTTTCCGAATCTTGCTTGACAAGCCGCCCGGCAATCAGTAAAATAACATATGTTACCGGATTATAAAATTCCATCAGACAAAAGCATCGGGACTGGTGGGCCTCTGAAAGGAAGAAGGTTATGGCACGCAAAGAAACGATAACGATACAGATGATTCTGGATACCGCATTTGCGATGACCAGAGAGGAGGGCTTTTCCAATGTTACGGCCAGAAAGGTTGCCTCCAGGGTTGGCTGTTCGACACAGCCGATTTTTCGTGTGTATAAGAATATGGATGAGCTCTGGGATGCGGTTTATGATAAGGCTGCAGCCTATTTTCAAGATTATTACAGTATTTATCCCAGGACGGGGAAAATGCCCTTCAGTAATCTCGGAATGGCATACATAGCTTTTGCCAGAGAGGAAAAGCATCTCTTTGAACTCCTGTTTGTCAACGGGAGACCGGGCAGGAAAGGCATGTATGAGCTTTTAAACGGTAACGGAGGAAATGTTGTGTACGAGATTAATCTGGCAAGAGTGCAGGGCTGTACGGACCCCGGCGGGTTGTTTATGAAAATGTGGATTTTTATTCACGGCGCAGCCTGTATGTCGCTTACCGGAGACTATGACCTGCCGGATATTGAGACAAGAAGGCTTTTGGAGAATGCCTACCAATCCTTTGCTGACATGAAATAGGAGCATATATGGACGGAAAGTATGATGTATTAAGCAGAATATCCGAACGCTATGATAAGATGAGCAAGAGCCATAAAGCCATTGGAAACTTTATTTTGGAGCATTATGACCAGGCGGTATTTATGACGGCAGCCAAGCTGGGAGAAACTCTCGGAATCAGTGAATCCACTGTGGTGCGTTTTGCATCCGGCATCGGCTATTGCGGTTATCCTGAGTTTCAGAAGGCTCTGGAGGAATGTGTGAAGGGGAAACTGAACAGGGTACAGAAAATGGATGCCAAATACGGCAGTAGTACACAGTCGGAAGTACTGACATCGGTTTTGACGGCGGATATCGAAAAACTGAAGCATACCATTGATCATCTGGATCCTGCAACCTTTGAAACTGCGGTGAATACCCTTCAGACCGCAGAGAAGGTGTATGTCATGGGGCTGAGGAGCAATGAGCCCCTGGCGGAGTTTTTGCATTTTTATCTGAATATGATACGTCCTGATGTGATCCTTCTCAAGACAACCAGTGTCAGTGAAACCTTTGAACAGATGATTCGAATCAACGCCAATGACTGCTTTGTGGGAATCAGCTTTCCCAGATACTCCATGAGAACCCTGAAGGCCATGGAATTTGCCAGTGACAGAAATGCCAAGGTGATTGCCGTAACGGATTCCGTGCATTCTCCCATGTGTCTGTATTCCTCCTGCAATCTGCTGGCGAGAAGCGATATGGTATCCATTGTGGATTCCCTGGTGGCACCTTTGAGCGTTATTAATGCGTTAGTGGTGGCACTGTGTCTGAAGTCTCCCCAGGAAGTAAGAAAAAATCTTGAGATGCTTGAGGATACCTGGAACAATTATCAGGTGTACCTGAATGATGAAATCAATTTTATTGATGATGAGCCAATTTTGAATTATTCACTGAGAAAGTCGGAGGAAAACCCATAAATCGTTTATGAAAAGAGTGATAGTGGTAGGAGGCGGTGCGGCGGGGATGATGGCTGCTGTTGCAGCGGCAGATTCCGGCGGCAAGGTCTGCCTGATTGAGAAGAATGAGAAACTCGGGAAAAAGGTTTTTATCACCGGCAAGGGACGCTGTAATGTGA
Organism: Acetatifactor sp.; assembly: GCA_051880315.1. Taxonomy (GTDB): domain Bacteria; phylum Bacillota; class Clostridia; order Lachnospirales; family Lachnospiraceae; genus Acetatifactor. The sequence continues at coordinate 39,620 of JBJENR010000020.1, read as the reverse complement.
CCAACGGGGCTGATGTGGAAACGCTGCTTGCCAATGTATGTACCAACCGTAAGTTTTTGTATAGCGCATTTTACAGCTTTGACAACAGGGCAGTTATGGATTTCCTTGAAAAGGCCGGGTGTCCGCTGAAGACAGAGCGGGGGGAGAGAGTTTTTCCGGTGTCTGACCATTCATCGGATGTTATTGCCGCATTCCGCAGGGAATTGGACAGACGGAAGGTGGAAATCCTTTTTCATACAGAGGTGGTGTCCCTGGAGATTCAGGACATGATGAGGGATGCTCCGGACTTGCCGGAGGAACCGCGGGAGGGAGTCTGTGGGCGAGTCCGCGGTGTGAGACTAAGAGACGGGAGAATCATCGAGGGGGACAAAGTCATTATCTGTACAGGGGGCCTGTCTTATCCCACCACAGGTTCCACCGGTGACGGCTATCGCATGGCAGAGGAAACGGGACATCGGATTACGGAGTTATGTCCCGGACTGGTACCTCTGGAGGTGAAAGAAAAATGGTGCGGGGAGCTGATGGGGCTGACCCTGAAAAACGTCAGTATCCGTCTGGTCAGGGGAAAGAAGGAGCTGTATCAGGGCTTTGGGGAGATGCTCTTTACCCATTTTGGAGTCAGCGGTCCGCTGGTGTTGTCGGCAGGCAGCCGGTATACTTCCGGAGAGGCACAGCTTATGATAGATCTGAAGCCTGCCATGACGGAAGAACAGTTGGACAGACGGCTGCTCAGGGATTTCGATGAGAACAAAAACAAGCAGTTCAAAAATGCCCTTGGAGGTCTTTTCCCAATCAGGCTGATACCGGTGATGATTTCACTCTCAGGTATTAATCCGGAGAAAAAGGTCAATGAAGTAACGAAGCAGGAGAGGCAGAATCTGATTCGACTGATAAAGAATCTTCCGCTGACTGTCACGGGAACCAGAGGATTTGAGGAAGCAATCATCACAAGAGGAGGAATCTCCGTCAGGGATGTGAATCCTTCCACGATGGAATCCAAAAAGGTTTCAGGGCTGTATTTTGCGGGAGAGGTGCTGGATCTGGATGCGCTGACAGGAGGCTACAATCTTCAGATTGCCTGGTCCACGGGGCATCTGGCAGGAAGCTCCTGAGCATCGCAAAATTTCTCTATGTAACAGTTGTTGTGAAATGAAAAATATAGGACAGGAGTGAAAAACATGGCTTATAATATAGCAGTTGACGGACCTGCGGGAGCAGGAAAGAGTACCATAGCAAAGGCAGTGGCTAAGAGGCTTGGGTGTATTTATGTGGATACGGGAGCCATGTATCGAGCTATGGCATTATTTATGATTAGGGAAAAGGTAGATTTGCAGGATCAGGCGGCAATCGCCAAGACCTGTAGGAAAGCAGAGATTAAGATTGGTTTTGAAAACGGAATCCAGGCGGTATACTTAAATGGGGAAAATGTGAATGCTTACCTTCGCACGGAGGAAGTGGGAAATGCGGCATCTGTTACCAGCGTTGTCCTTGAAGTGAGAAAACGCCTGGTTGAACTGCAGCAGCTTCTTGCAGCGGAGAATGACTGTATCATGGATGGCAGGGACATCGGAACCTGCGTGCTTCCCGATGCCCAGACCAAGATATACCTGACAGCCAGCAGTATGGTCAGGGCAAAGAGAAGATATGAGGAGCTTGCTGCAAAGGGAGAAAGCTGTGACCTGGGAAAAATCAAAGCGGATATTGAGGAACGGGATTACCGTGATATGCACAGGGAGATTTCTCCGCTGATGCAGGCAGAAGATGCTGTTCTTGTGGATTCTTCGGATATGACCATTGAGGAAGTAATTGACAGGATTCTCGAGATTGCCGGGAAGAAGTAAAAAAATTAAGTTTTCTGGAAGGGAAAGGAATATGGAGGTCAGACTGGCAGAGTGTGCCGGATTCTGCTTTGGCGTGAAACGTGCGGTAGATACGGTGTATGAACAGTTAAAAAAAGGGAAAACTATATATACTTACGGTCCCATTGTGCACAATGAGGAAGTGGTAAGAGAGCTTGCCGAACAGGGAATCCGTGTTCTGGAAAACAGACAGGCGCTGGAGGGGCTGCCTGCCCGTGAAAATGGGGAAGCGGCAGTGATTATTCGTGCCCACGGGGTTTCTGAGGAGACCTATCACCTGTTGGAAAAAAAGGGACTGGAGATTGTGGATGCCACCTGCCCTTTTGTGAAACGCATCCACAAAATTGTCAGTCAGAGAGGGGAAGCAGGGGACTACATTGTCATTGCCGGTGACCCGGAGCATCCGGAGGTAGAGGGAATCGTCGGGTGGTGCAAAGGACCGGTGACGGTGCTGGAGGAACCGGAGGAGGCAGAAGAGTTTTCTGCGGAAGAGGGTGTGAAAATCAGCCTGGTTGCTCAGACGACATATAACTACAATAAATTTCAAGATTTAGTTGAAATTTTTGAAAAAAAAGGTTACAATGTTAGTGTTGTGAATACTATCTGTAACGCAACAGAAGAACGTCAGCGTTCTGCTGGTAAATTGGCGGCGGAAGCGGATGTTATGATTGTGATAGGAGGAAAGCACAGTTCCAACACAATGAAATTGTATGGCATTTGCCGGGAGAAATGTGCTCAGACCTATTTTATACAGACACTGGATGACTTGCATTTAGAACTGCCTAAAGATGTTCGCCTGGTGGGTATTACAGCGGGGGCTTCCACCCCAAATAAATTAATCGAGGAGGTTCAAAATTATGTCAGAATTAACTTTTGAACAAATGTTGGAAGATTCAATTAAGACAATACATTCAGGAGAGGTAATCGAGGGTACGGTCATCGATGTGAAAGCAGATGAAATCATCTTGAACATCGGATACAAGTCAGATGGTATTCTTACGAAGAACGAGTATACCAACGATTCCAGCATTGACCTGACAACAGCGGTCAAGGTTGGCGATACCATGGAAGTAAAAGTCCTGAAGGTAAATGACGGCGAGGGTCAGGTGGTGCTGACCTACAAGAGACTTGCGGCTGACAGAGGCAACAAGAGAATCGAAGAGGCTTACAACAATAAGGAGGTCCTGAAGGCAACCGTTGCACAGGTGCTGGAGGGCGGCTTAAGTGTGGTCGTTGATGAGGTGAGAATTTTCATTCCTGCAAGTCTGGTATCCGATACCTACGAAAAGGATCTGACAAAGTATGCCGGACAGGAAATTGAGTTTGTCATCAGTGAGTATAATCCCAAGCGCAGAAGATATATCGGTGACCGCAAGCAGCTTGTTGCTGCCCAGAAGGCAGAGCTGCAGAAGGAGTTGTTTGAGAGAATCCATGAGGGTGATATTGTAGAGGGTGTAATCAAGAATGTAACCGACTTCGGTGCCTTCATCGATCTTGGCGGTGTAGACGGCCTGCTTCACATTTCTGAAATGTCATGGGGACGTATTGAGCATCCCAAGAAGGTATTTAAGGTTGGCGAAAAGATTAAGGTTCTCATCAAGGAAATCAGCGGCAGCAAGGTTGCCCTTTCCCTGAAATTTGATGATGAAAATCCATGGAAGAATGCTGCCGATAAGTACGCGGTAGGCAGTGTTGTAACAGGAAAGGTTGCCAGAATGACAGATTTTGGTGCCTTTGTTGAACTCGAGCCCGGAGTGGATGCCCTTCTCCATGTTTCGCAGATTTCCAAGGAGCATGTTGATAAGCCTTCGGATGTTCTGAAGGTTGGGGATGAAGTGACCGCGAAGGTAACTGACTTCAATGAGAATGACAGAAAGATTTCTTTGAGCATTAAGGCTTTGTCTGCACCTGAGACAGCTGAGGAGGCTGACGAGGATGTGGTAGCAGTGAACATTGATGAGGTAATTGCAGCCCAGGCCGAGGAAGATAATCAGTAAGCTTGTTTTCTGATATCACAAAGCAAAGGCGGTGTACAGGCAATGGCATATGATTATGAGTATTTTAAAAAAGAAATACTGAAACTGACTGCAATTGACCTGAACTGTTACAAAGAAAAACAGATGAAGCGCCGTATCGATACGCTGATTGCCAAGCATAAGATTGAGGGCTATGATACGTATATCCAGGCGCTGAAGACGGACAGGGAGCTTTTTGAGGAATTCGTAAGCTATATAACAATCAATGTTTCCGAGTTTTATCGTAATCCTGAACAGTGGAAGCTGATGGACGAACAGGTAATTCCGGAGCTTGTTAAAACTTACGGCACAGGCCTGAAGGTGTGGAGCGCTGCTTGTTCTACGGGAGATGAACCTTATTCGCTGGTCATGGCATTATCAGGACATGTACCTATGAATAGAATCAATATCCTGGCCACTGATTTGGATAAGCAGATTATTGCCAAAGCAAAAGTCGGGTTGTATTCTGATAAAAGTATTGTGAATGTTCCGGCGGAATACAAGAAAAAGTATTTTACGCAGGTAGGTCCGTCGTATAAGATTGCAGATGAGGTCAAGTCCAAGGTTAGTTTTAAAGAGCATAATTTGCTGAAGGATATATACCCTACGGGATATCATCTGATTGTCTGCCGTAACGTATTGATTTACTTTACGGAAGAAGCAAAGGATGAGGTCTTCAGAAAATTCTATCAAGCCCTGGCTCCGGGCGGAATCCTGTTTATCGGAAGTACGGAGCAAATCATAAACTATAAGGAAATCGGCTATGTCAGGAAGACTTCTTTCTTCTATCAGAAACCGAATATTTAATGTACAAGAAGTAAAAATATGAAAAAAATGAAAAGTATTCTGCCTAGATTGATTGCAATGGGATTCGCATCCGTTTTGAGCCTTACCCCTGCGACAGCTTATGCAGCAGAAAATGGTAGCCAAGAAGATTTGTACAAACCAAGCTACTCTACTTACATGGTCCATTGGAACGATGCCTATGGGTACATGCACAGCTTTGAATGCGAGAGTTTAGACCAAGCTATTGGCAGTATGGGTGCCCTGGATTACATTTTAACAAACTGCAATCCAAACTATGAGTGTTATGAAAAAGCTGCTTTTAACGCAGGTATCATTGGAAAAGAGAATTGTCCCTATGGTGACTATGTAGAAGGTAGGTTCGTTCCTTTGGACAAGGAAGAACGGAACCTGGAAATTTGTAGAGAATTTGATACCGAGCAATGGATAGATGAAGAACAAAGAATAAAAGATGAATTTTTTGGTACAGAATTTTTCAATCGTTGTCGCTACGAATGGGGGCAACGTGGTGGCACTATGAGCTACCTTACATCGTTTGTTAATCAGCCTGCTTCCACTTTTGCTCAAGACTGGTATTATATTTTCAAATACGAAAAGAAGGATGTTCCCATTACAATAGAGGGCGAAGAGTATGGAACAGTAGATTTTTCGAGAAACTATGAATGTCGTGATATAGACATATCAAGACTTGATGAAAACAATGAAATATGCACCTATCTTAATTTGAGTGGCACTTCTAACTTTTCAACTTCCTACTACATGGAACGCGAGAACACCATGTACACCCACGAAGACGGACTTGATACGGTGTACTTCACAGTGGATTGGGCGGAGGACTACGAGAACGTTAGTGTTACTTGTGAAGAAGCACGAAATGTTACCCTTGTAGAGGACGAAAAAACAGGCGTGAAATACTACGAAATGTACTTCGATGCACCACCTGAAGGAACCAAGAGAACTTCTGCCACCATCAAGCTGGTAGCTTCTAATCCAAAAGAATCTGCATCGGTTGTTACTTCTGAAACACCTGAAGAGCCTAGCAAACCTACACCATCCAACAATGCAGATGACATTGATACGGATAAGAAAAGCAACCTTTTGCCAATTGTGTTGGTTGTTGGTGCTTTACTAGCAGGTGGTTCGGTCTTCTTCTTTTTCATACTTAGAAAGAAGTAAATTTAGATACTCAGTAAATATCAGATAGAATAAAAAAGGAGCGTTTAGCTCCTTTTTTAATGCTTCCATATAAAATTGGGGGTACGATATGGAGAAGTTTAAATTTACCGATTTCCTTTGCGTCCGGAAGCTTTACAATAGGAGGCGGCAAACATAGTGAGGATATGTGAAGCATATTCCGAAAACAACTGCCGGTCTTTTTTGATTTCATCGGTAAGTTCAAAAAATAGTTCGCGGCTTTTGTAGTCTTTCTTGAAAAAGGGCTGAAATACTACATCCCACTGGGGAAGATACAGGGAATGTTTTCTGGTGTAACAGTTAGCGGCAGAGGCGGGGGTGCGATGGGCTTTATCCACAAAGTCTGCAACGGATTTGTGCAGTGCCACATCCTCCGCAGGAAGATAATAATAGTCATGGTAGTTGGAATAGAAATACTTTAATTCCTCCTCGTAAATCGGAACCTTTAAGGTTACCTCCGCATCTTCAACCCTGAGATAGCAGCCCTCTGCAGCTGCTGTGACGGGTCTGGGAACCGATGTCTCCGATGAAACTGACATAATCAGTTCCTTCCTGATATTGCCGTAAGCATCCTTATAGGTATTTGCCTGTACCTTTTTGGCACGCAGGGATTCATTGAACAAATCATAGTAGGCAAGCATGGGCAGAATCTCAAGCATGCCCTTCAGATCATCCCGGTTATGCAAAAACAGGGCATCCTCAGCCTCTTTGGAAGGCGTGGCAGTGTAGTCCTGATAGATATTGATCAATTCACCTCCGGTGTAGATGTCCTGCCTGTTGACCTCCAGGTACTGCTCCAAAGTTTTTTGTTTGCAATTTGAGAGCTTCAGGATAGATTTGTAGGGAGCAATTCTCCGGTACAGATCAATTCCCTGAAAGGAATCAAAACTGTAGGGCAGCAGAAGCTGTTCACATTTCTGGGTGATATAGGGCAGATCAAAATTGTTGCCGTTGTAGTGAATCAGATAGGGATAGGTCTTGGAAAAGTCAAAAAAGGCATTGAGAATATCCGCTTCCTGACTATTGTTTTCTGCCAGCCATTGTATCGTATGCCATTTGTCCTGATTGTAATAAGCACAGCCGATGATATAGAGATATGAGGAGCGGGCAGTAAATCCCGTGGTCTCTATGTCAATAAAAAGAATCTGCTCCGGGGATGCAAGTCTTTCAAGAGGGTAGGAAATGGTAAAATTATCAAGGGTTTCCTCAGCTATTTTCATAAAAATCCTCCTATGCCGGTAAGCCTGGCTGACGGTTCGATATAAAACATAATAATCATATCACAAAATCAAAAATTGCAGTAGTATTTTGTTGAAAAAAATAGTATATTTAAATTAATTCTATTCGGAAAGGACATAGTTTGATATGGCAAAACTGACATTTGCGGGAGGCATACATCCCTATGACGGCAAGGAACTGTCAAAAGATATGCCGATTCTGGATATTTTGCCCAAGGGAGAGCTGGTATACCCGCTTTCACAGCATATCGGAGCACCGGCCAGGGCCATTGTGGAAAAAGGTGACAGGGTGCTTGTAGGACAGAAGCTTGCCGAGAGTGGAGCTTTTGTGTCAGCGCCGGTGTATGCATCGGTTTCCGGAACTGTGAAGGCAATAGAACCCAGGCGCGTAGTCACAGGCGATATGGTGATGAGTATCGTGGTGGAGAATGACGGTCTATACGAGGATGTGGGATTCTATCCGGCAGCACCCCTGGATAAGCTCAGCAGGGAGGAAATCATCGAAATTATCCGCGAGGCCGGAATTGTGGGTATGGGCGGAGCAGGCTTCCCCACCCATGTCAAATTATCCCCAAAGGACCCCGGTGAAATTGAATATGTCATTGCAAACTGCGCAGAGTGTGAACCCTATCTGACCTCTGATTATCGCCGCATGCTGGAGGAGCCGGAGAAGCTCATCGGCGGTCTGAAGATTATGCTCAGTCTCTTTGAAAATGCCCAGGGGATTCTTGCGGTGGAGGATAACAAGCCGGATTGCATCACGTTGCTTAGAAAAATGACAAAGGATGAGCCGAATATCAGTGTGAAAGCACTGAAAACCAAGTATCCCCAGGGCGGTGAGAGACACCTGATTTACGCTACCACGGGAAGAAAAATAAATTCTACCATGCTCCCTGCCGATGTGGGATGTATTGTGAACAATGTGGATACCATTGTGGCGGTTTACAGAGCCGTTACCGAGGGAAGACCGCTCATCGAGAGAATCGTTACGGTGACGGGAGATGCAGTTGCAAAACCAAGAAATTTCCGCGTAAGGATAGGTATGAGCTATCAGGAAATACTGGACGAGGCAGGGGGGTTTAAGAAGAAGCCCGCAAAGATTATCTGCGGCGGTCCCATGATGGGGTTTGCAATGTTTGATTTAAACGTTCCCACTACAAAGACCTCTACGGCACTTTTAGGCTTCACTCAGGACGAGGTGTCGGCGCTGGAACCCGGTCCCTGCATCAATTGCGGCCGTTGTGTGGAAGTGTGTCCGGGACGCGTCATTCCCAGCAGACTTGCAGATTATGCGGAACGGTTTGACGAAGAGGCTTTCCTGGCAAATCATGGCATGGAATGCTGTGAGTGCGGCTGCTGCAGTTATGTCTGCCCGGCAAGAAGGCACCTTACCCAGGAAATCAAGTCTATGCGAAAAATACAACTGGCAAAAAGGAAGAAATAGGAGGAAGCCATGAGCGAACTGTATAAAGTATCATCCAATCCCCACATACGTTCCAGGGTGACAACCAACGGTATCATGCTGGCTGTAATCGTGGCGCTAATGCCGGCTACGGGCTTTGGAATATACAATTTTGGAACGAGAGTCATCTCGGTGGTACTGGTCACCATAGCAAGCACGGTGCTGACGGAATTTTTGTTTGGACTGTATAGAAAGAAAATGACAATTACCGATCTTTCTGCTGTGGTTACGGGGCTTCTGCTGGCACTGAATCTTCCTGTGACAATTCCTCTGTGGATGGCTGCACTGGGTGGTGTATTTGCAATACTTGTGGTAAAAATGCTGTTCGGAGGCCTGGGGCAGAATTTTATGAATCCTGCTCTGGGAGCCAGATGCTTTCTGTTGATATCCTTTCCCAAAGCCATGACTCAGTTTACATGCGATGCCTATACGGGAGCAACGCCCCTGACAACATTGAAGGAGGGCGGTACGGTAAACGTGTTGGACATGGTTCTTGGAAAAACAGCAGGTACTATCGGAGAAACCTCTGTCATAGCATTGATTATCGGTGCGTGCCTGCTCTTGCTTCTGGGAGTGATAGATTTAAGAATTCCCGGAAGCTACATTGTGACATTTGTGCTGTTTATCGGCTTTTTTGGAGGCAGAGGCTTTGATCCTGCCTATCTTTCCGCACAGCTGGCAGGCGGAGGTCTGATGATGGGAGCCTTCTTTATGGCAACGGATTATGTGACCAGACCCATCACCGTCAAGGGTCAGTATGTCTTTGGTATTTTTCTTGGACTCATGACCGGAATCTTCCGTATCTACGGCCCTGCGGCGGAGGGAGTTTCCTACGCCATAATTCTGGGAAATCTTCTGGTGCCTCTGATTGAAAAAGTGACGAAGCCTACCGCCTTCGGATATGAGAGAGGAGGGAAGCGACATGAAAGATAAGGGCATGAAAGAAAAGGAGCTGCAAGATAAGGAATTGCAAGATAAGAAGCTGCAAGACAAGGGTGCAAAAACCGGCAGCAATGTAAAGGACATGTTAAAAGAAGCCGGGATTCTTTTTGCCATCACCCTTCTTGCCGGCCTGCTTCTGGGACTTGTGTATGAGGTGACAAGGGAGCCCCGGAGGGTACAGCAGGAGAAACTCATACAGGAGGCCTGTGTGGCCGCATTTCCCCAGGCCGGGGAGCAGGGACTGAAGCTTCAGTTTACGGCAACCGCCACGACTCCGGCGCAGGAGACACTGACAGCCCTGGCAGAAAACGAAGTGGAGATTGGCACGATATACGAAGCAAAGACAGGAGATAATTTTTACGGATATGTTGTGGAAGCTGTTGCCACCAAGGGCTACGGCGGAAAAATCGTCCTTTATGTGGGAGTGTGCGCAGACGGCTCCGTGGGCGGTGTTTCCATTACACAGATTTCCGAAACTCCCGGTCTGGGCATGGAAGCTGAAGCAGTATTGATTCCTCAGTTTGCGGGGAAGAAGGTAACACAGTTTGTATATACCAAGAACGGGGCAGTGGCAGAGAATGAGATAGATGCCATCAGCAGTGCAACCATCACCACCAGAGCCGTTACCAATGCCGTAAACGGCGGCTTGAGGGTGGCTTTGGAATTGCTGGGAGGAGGTGCCGTAAATGAGTGAGGAAAGAAATAAAGGCTGCCTGCAGTGTGCAGGGGAGAGACTTATTAACGGCATTGTCAAGGAGAATCCTACCTTTGTGCTGATGCTGGGCATGTGTCCCACACTGGCGGTTACAACCTCCGCAATCAATGGTCTTGGCATGGGGCTTACCACCATGGCGGTGTTAGCCTTGAGTAACTTATTCATTTCACTGTTGCGGAAAATAATTCCGGTCAGAGTGCGTATTCCGGCATTTATTGTAATTATTGCGACCTTCGTGACCGTTGTACAGCTTTTGCTGGAAGCTTATCTGCCGGCGCTGAATAAGGCCTTGGGAGTCTATATTCCCCTGATTGTGGTAAACTGTATTATTCTGGGAAGAGCTGAGGCTTATGCATATGCGAATCCGCCCATTCCCTCTCTGTTTGACGGTATAGGCATGGGACTTGGCTTTGCTTTTGCACTGACCTGTATCGGGGGTCTGCGGGAGCTGCTGGGTGCAGGAAAGCTCTTTGGTAGTCAGGTGTTGCCGTCATCCTTTGAGCCCATTCGGATATTTGGTCAGGCTCCCGGAGCTTTCTTTGTGCTTGCCTGTCTGGTGGCTTTACAGAATTATATTAAAAATCGGTTAAAGAAAGCAGGAAAGCCCAATGAGAAGATTGGATCCGGCTGTACGGAGGACTGCATGAGCTGCTCTGATAAGGGGTGCAGGAAGCGGCTTTATGATACAGATGCAGAGGGGTTTCGGATGGTAGATTTGGAGAAGGAGGAGAAATAAATGGATCAAGTGAAAGAGCTTTTGATTATTCTGGTCAGTTCCTCCCTGGTGAGCAACGTAGTGCTCAGTCAGTTTCTGGGTCTGTGTCCTTTCCTCGGGGTGTCAAAGAAGGTGAAAACTGCCGGTGGCATGGGAGTGGCAGTTATCTTTGTCATAACTCTTGCAAGTGCGGTGGCAGGCGTTATCAACAAATATGTGCTGATAAGATTTGGTATTCAGTATCTGGACACCATCGTGTTTATTCTGGTGATTGCGGCGCTGGTTCAGTTTGTTGAAATGTTCCTGAAAAAGATGATTCCGTCCCTGTACAGGGCACTGGGGGTTTACCTTCCCCTGATAACCACCAATTGTGCGGTATTGGGCGTAGCCATCAATAATGAACAGGCGGAATATGGCATTTTGACTGGCGTGGTCAACGGGTTTGCGACAGCAGTTGGTTTTACCATAGCAATCGTTATTCTGGCGGGAATCCGCGAGAAGACAGAGTATAATGATGTGCCGGAATCCTTTCGGGGCATGCCCGCGGTTCTTTTGACTGCCGGGCTTATGGCAATTGCCTTTGTGGGATTCTCGGGACTGCTTTAAGGAGGGAGACACATGAGTGCAACAGCAATTTTGACGGCTACGGCAGTAGTCGGCGCAGTGGGAATTTTTGTAGGTCTCTTTCTGGGAATTGCGGGAATTCAGTTCAGGGTTCATACAGATGAAAAGGAGGAGGCGGTGCTCGCCGCACTACCCGGGAATAACTGCGGTGGCTGTGGTTATGCAGGCTGCTCCGGATTGGCCGCTGCCATCGCAAAGGGAGAGGCTCCGGTGAATGCCTGTCCCGTGGGCGGAGAGCCGGTGGGAAAGCGTATTGCCGACATTATGGGAGTGGAAGCATCCGAAACTGTGCGAAGGGTAGCCTTTGTAGCCTGTCAGGGAGATTGCGCAAAAACCACAAAAAATTATGAATATTGCGGGGCGGAAGACTGCAGAATGATGGCCTTTGTACCGGACGGAGGTGCCAAATCCTGTAGCAGCGGATGCCTTGGATACGGAACCTGTGTCAAGGTTTGTCCCTTTGATGCCATCCATGTGGAGAACGGTGTTGCGGTGGTAGACAAAGAGGCCTGTAAGGCCTGTGGAAAATGTGTGGCGATATGTCCAAAGAAACTGATTTCCCTGGTGCCCTACGATGCAAAAATAGCAGTGGCATGCAGCTCAAAGGACAAGGGACCAGTCACCATGAAGGCCTGTACCGCCGGTTGTATCGGCTGTGGCATCTGTGTGAAGAATTGTCCTGCAGAGGCTGTGACGGTGACGGATTTTCATGCCGTCATTGACCAGGAAAAGTGTACGGGATGCGGCACCTGTGCAGAAAAGTGCCCAAAGAAGGCAATTGTAAAACTTTAATTTTTTTAAGTGAATAAGGAGAACCTAATGAAAACCAGAAGATTTCGGGCAAAAGATGTCTTTCACAGAATCCTCGCAGCCATGCTATGCATTGTGCTGATTTTAGCTGTGGCCGGCTGTGGCGGAAAGGAAACGGACGAGGATGACGATTCTCGGAGCGCAGGAAAAAATGGCAGAAAACCCTTATATGAACGGGGGATGGAGGTAGTAGAGCTTGTCGATGAAAAGGTTCATTCGGAGATTTATCTGTCTGCTTATGGGACAAATACAATCACCGAATCTGAGCTGATGGAGAGATTGAAGGAAACGGATTTATCGGAACCTGAGGAGATTTATGAAGTCATTTTTCCGGAGGAAATGATGGAGCTCATCTGGGCTGTAGTAGCGGATGATTTAGATGATGAAATGGAGGATATACCGGCGCTTCTGTGGGATGAATTGGAGGGAAAACTGCTTGACGCCTTCGTAAACATAATGAACAGCAGGATGGGAGCCTATGCCCTGGCAACTTCAGGAGTGCTGCAATCAACCTATCTTTTTACAGATGAGAATGTGAAGAAACAAAATATCCTGTATCTTTACTGTTATGAGGACTGCTATCCCATTGCGGTCACCTTTACCTTTGGTGAGAACGGAGCTATATTGGCAGGAGGAAGCCCCTGCTTTGTCGAGCCCGACTTTGAAAATGAGGATGAATTGCAGGAAACCCTGTTCGGAAGTATGGATGGATTCGGCGTGGATTTTGACCTGAAAATAAAGAAAATAGAGCGCTGATGTGTTACAACAACAGCATGACTGTAAGAAAGGAGGGAGACGATGAAGCTCCAGGAGGATTTTGAGGAACACTCGGGAATGACCCCAACGGTGGTAATGACAATTATAGCAGTGACAGCTTTTGTGGCGATTATTCTAGTGTTGGTTCTGATACTGAATCACAATCAGAGACCGGCCAATGTAAGTGCTTCCAATCTAGAGCCCCCGGTGATTGTATCGTCCCCCGTGATTATGTCTGAAGTTCCGGATAAAGGGAATCACAGTCTGCACCCGGACGATCTGGATTTCTGGGATCAGTATCCCACAGAGGAATCTAAGGCTTTTGAACCGGTAGAATCCCGGCCGGAAGTGCAGGAGGAGAATGACCCATCCACCGACGGAAGGCATACCCTGATTACCTATGCGGACGGAAGAGAGGAATGGGTATTGATTAGTCCTTATCTGCCAAAGCATGAGTACGATTTTACCAAAATGGTCTGTCAGTCCGGGCTGATGAAGTATTACGAGAATGGAAAACAGACCTCGTATTCCGGTGTGGATGTATCCAAGAATCAAGACTATATAGACTTTGTAAAGGTTAAAAAAGCGGGCATCAGTTTTGTGATGATCAGGGTCGGTGCCAGAGGTTACGGTACCGGTCAGCTGATTGTGGATGAATACTTCAGTGACAACATAAAGAGAGCTACCGACGCAGGCCTGAATGTAGGCGTCTATTTCTATTCCCAGGCGGTGTCTGCGGAGGAGGCGGTGGAGGAAGCCAATCTGGTACTGGAGAATCTGGGAGAGTACAAACTTACCTATCCGGTGGCCTATGAAATGGAAATTGTTGGAAATGATTCTGCCAGGACGGATGCGCTGACAAAAGCAGAACGGACGGAGATTGCTAAGGCTTTTCTGGATACCATTGAAGCGGCAGGATACAAGACGGCAGTCTACGGTAATAAGGAATGGCTGATAAAGGGAGTGGATATGTCAAAGCTGACAGCCTATGACATATGGCTGTCCCAGCCGGGAGACATACCTGATTATCCCTATAAGTTTACCATGTGGCAGTACAGCACACAGGGCGTGGTGGACGGGATTTCGGGATATGTAAATCTGGATGTCAGTTTTATTGATTATTCCGAAAAATAGTTATATCTGCAGTGAGAGAATACGCGGTGATATTCGGATGGACGAATAAATCTCGGCATAACGGCTGGGAGAGAGGTCCTCGATAAAGTTCTGCATGAAGTTTTTGCGGACACCCTTCTTCCGGAGAATGTCGGCTGCTTTGTTGTAGGCTATGGCAGCCTGGATTTCATCCTCGTAACGCCCCACAATATAGTTTCCTTTGACATGAATGCGGACGGTATAGCAATACTGTCCGTTTTTTTGTTCCAGGGTAACTCCGTGGTAGATGTTGACGATACGGAGATTTTCACGGCGGAAGTCGGTATCGTCCCCATTGAGAAAGAAAAAATCCCTGCCGGCTATGGCGTATGGTTTCAGCCCGAAGCGGGAAGAGATGCTGACCTGAAGACCATAGTCTGCCACAAAATAATGATTTCCCCGACACATGACCTTGTGGGAGGAAAAGTAAAACAGGTCATCCATATCAAATTTCAGTATCCTGTGGGGTGAGAGATAGTAGTAAAACATTTTGTGGCCTGTATAGATGGGATTACGAAAATATATACCATTGTCCCTGAAGTTGGCGAGACAAACCCATTTTTCAAAGGAAAGGGGACTGGCTTCGGTGTAGCTCTGCAGACCGCAGGCAGGGTCAGAAAGGATACGTACGGCTTCCAGATAAGCGGCATGGGCCCTGGCGGAATCGTCGAAACTGCCAAGACTGATGTGCTTTCGTTTTCGGGTGAGGGAGGCGCGAAAATAAAGACTGCCATCCTTGCGGCAGGCAGGAAAGACGCCCTCAGAATGAGAGGAAAGTGTGTTTTTTTTATCTTTTTCATTTGTCATAGCTTTCCTACCGATAGAATATTTGAGTATAACCTTTTTATGAGTATAGCATTTTTTTGATATACGGGCAACACTTCATAAATAATTTCGGCATTTACTTCATATACTGATATATCGGACAAACAGGCACTCGTAATAAATGTCGGAAAGGATTTGAAACAGAATGTACAAAAAGGCCATAAGTCTGCTGCTTGCCGGATACCTGATTTTTTTTGCCGGATTCTTTTGTATCAGAGAGATAGTGGAGGCAAGAATGGTATTCCAGCCGGTAAAGCTTTTGCGGTTAAGACTGGAGGATATTGAACGGGAAGCGGAAGAAAGAATGAGCAGGGCGGGATTGACCCAAAGCATCGGGAAAGGGATGGGAATTGCGGAATACACGGTCTCCGGGCAGAGAGTTGTGAATTATCTTCTGCTGGAGCCATCCCTGGACAATACATTATCTGATGAGGAGCTGGAGATTTTGCTGCGTATTGTGGAAGCAGAGGCAGGATGTGAGGATGAAGAGGGAAAGCTTCTGGTGGCCAATGTTGTGTTGAACAGGGTACACGACAACGCGTTCCCCGATACGATTAAAGGCGTGGTTTTTCAGCAGGATGGCGGTGTGACTCAGTTTTCACCGGTGGCAGACGGCAGCTACCATAAAGTCCGAATCAGCGAAGAGACGATTTCTGCCGTGAGCAGAGCCCTGTCGGGGGAAGATATTTCCGGCGGAGCACTGTATTTTGCTGCCAGAGAATATGCCGACAACAGTCAGATGAAGTGGTTTGACAATCATTTGGAGTTCTTGTTCAAACACGGAGGTCATGAGTTTTTTAGATAAAGTACAGATGGTTTTGCTTGCCTTTACAGAATAACTGTGTCATAATCAATATTGGATAAATTTGTATTGATAAAAGGACAGAATAATGAGTGAAAATAAATCGTGGAGCAGCATAGGGGAAGAAATCCGGGACGCCGTGCAGAGGGCACTGCAGGACGGTGATTTCAGTGAGCTTGGTGACGCTGCCGTAAACACGGTATCGGATACACTGAAAAATGTCGGCAATATGGTAGAGCAGGCAGTACACGGAGGAAATTACACCGAAAGGATGGCCAGCGTCACCAGGGAGAGGAAGCAGGCTCAGGCAGAGCGGGAACGGGTACAGAGGGAAGTTCTCAGGGAGTCTGAAAAGAATAAACCGCCCTTTCATCCGGTGGGGTCTGTAGCCGGGATTCTGTTTAAGGTATTCGGTGGCATCGGGACAGGTATAGCGTCAGTCCTGACGTTGCTTGGATTATTTTTGAGCTTTTTTGATTTTTTCCTGCTGAAGCTGGGGCTTTGTATGCTGGCAATATTCGGGTTTATGATTCATACAGGCATCAGAAGCTCTGCAAGGCTGAAGCGTGCCAGAAAATATCTGGAGCTGGCAGGCCACAACCACTATATCAACATTGAGGATCTGGCCCTGCACACAAATCAGACACCGAAGTCGGTTCGGAAGGATTTGAAGAAGATGTTGAGTAAGGGCTTTTTCCCGGAGGGACATCTTGACATTCAAGAAAATTGTCTGATGCTGGACAATAAGATTTACAATGAGTACCTCTCTCTGGAAAAGCAGAGAAAGATTCAGGAGAGGGAGAAAAAGGCTCAGGAGATGAAGAAAAAAATAAATCCCGAGACCGAGAATGTGGACGCTTCCGAAGAAACTGGGAATTCCGGTGAACTGGAGGCAATGATTCAGGAGGGACAGGAATGTATCCGCAGTCTCAGGGATATGAATGACAATATCTCAGGAGAAGAGATATCCGCAAAGCTTTTCCGGCTTGAGAATCTTTTGAAAGAGATATTCGAACGTCTCAGGGAACATCCCGAGCAGCAGCCCCAGATGAAGAAGTTTATGAATTATTATCTTCCTACCACACTGAAGCTTGTGAAAGCCTATGAGGAGTTTGATTCCATGAGTGTTCAGGGAGAGGATATTCTTGAGGCCAAATCTGAAATTGAAAAAACGCTGAATACAATTAACAGTGCTTTTGAGGAGCTGCTGAACAGACTGTTTCAGAAGACGGCTTTTGATGTGACTACGGATGCGCAGGTACTTCAGACCATGCTTGCAAAAGAAGGACTTACCAGACAGAAGGAATTTGAAAAGGTACCAAGATAAAAGGAGGATACATAGATGAATGACATTAATGAAATGTTGAAGGAAGCACCCCAGCTGACACTTGAGCCGGTAATAGAGGGGGCACCCCAGTTTCCTGCCGAGCAGGCGAAAAAGGAGACTGCAGTGGCTGATACGGAAGAAGAAATGAAACTGGAGCTGACACCGGAAGAGCAGAAAATGGTAGATGATTTTGCAGGTCAGATTGACCTGAGAAACACCCAGATGGTGATGCAATACGGTGCCGGATGCCAGAAGAAGATTGCAGATTTTTCCGAGACTGCCCTTGACAGTGTGCGCACAAAGGATATGGGCGAAGTCGGTGAAATGCTGACCAAGGTGGTTGCGGAATTGAAGTCCATTGAAGACGGAGAAGAAGAGAAGGGCTTTTTCGGTATTTTCAGGAAGAATGCAAATAAGCTCTCCAATATGAAGGCAAGATATGATAAGGCCGAAGTAAATGTGGAAAAAATCAGCACAGCGCTGGAGCAGCATCAGGTAACACTTCTGAAGGATGTGGCTATGCTGGACAAGATGTATGAGCTGAACCTGAATTATTTCAAGGAGCTTTCCATGTACATCCTTGCAGGAAAACAGAAGCTGAAGGAGGCCCAGGAGGTGGAGCTTCCTGCGCTTGTGGAAAAGGCAGAGAGGAGCAAGCTTCCCGAGGATACCCAGGCTGCCAGAGATTTCTCGGAAATGTGCAATCGTTTTGAGAAAAAGATACATGACCTGGAACTGACCAGAATGGTGTCCTTGCAGATGGCACCCCAGATTCGCCTTATTCAGAACAACGATACGGTGATGAGTGACAAGATTCAGTCCACCCTGGTAAACACCATTCCTTTGTGGAAGAGCCAGATGGTGATTGCCATCGGATTAAACCATTCCACGGATGCGGCCAAGGCTCAGCATGAGGTCAGTGAGATGACCAATGAACTGCTTAAGAAGAATGCGGAAAATCTGAAGACCGCTACCATTGAGACTGCAAGGGAGGGCGAGAGAGGCATTGTGGATATTGAGACACTGCAGTCCACAAACCAGACCCTGATCAGCACCTTGGATGAGGTCCTTAAGATTCAGGATGAGGGCCGAGAAAAGAGAAGAAATGCAGAGGCAGAGCTTCAGAAGATTGAGAAGGAAATGCGCGAAAAGCTGCTGGAAGTCAGCTCAAGGAGCAAAGCGTAAATAAATCGGTTCAGACAAAAAATAGGACTTAGAAAGAGGAAATAAAATGGAAGTTTTGTACAGAAGCACAAGAGGGAAAGAGGCTGCGGTTACGGCCTCTCAGGCAATTTTAAAAGGTTTATCCGAGGACGGAGGACTCTTTGTGCCGGATAAGATACCGGCTCTGGATAAAAGTCTGAAGGAGCTTGCTGACATGAATTATCAGCAGGTGGCCTATGAAGTGATGAAGCTGTTCCTGACGGATTTTACGGAGGAAGAGTTAAAAACCTGTATCAGCAGAGCTTATGATTCCAAGTTTGACACAGAGGTGATTGCACCTCTGGCAGAAGCACAGGGTGCATATTACCTGGAGCTGTATCACGGTTCCACGATTGCCTTTAAGGATATGGCACTGTCGATTCTGCCTTATCTGATGATTACGGCTGCCCGCAAGAATCATATCAGCAATGAAATCGTGATTCTCACAGCCACCTCCGGAGATACCGGAAAAGCTGCACTGGCAGGCTTTGCGGATGTGGAAGGCACTCGAATCATTGTGTTTTATCCCAAGAACGGAGTCAGCCCCATTCAGGAGAAGCAGATGGTGACACAAAAGGGGGCAAACACCCTTGTGGTGGGAATTCATGGTAATTTTGACGACGCTCAGACCGGAGTGAAAAAAATCTTTTCCGATTGTGAAATGAAAAAGGAACTGGAGGAAAAGGGATTTCAGTTTTCCTCTGCCAATTCCATTAATATCGGCCGTCTGGTACCTCAAATCTGCTATTATGTTTACGCATATGCGACACTTTTAAAGCAGGGAAAAATTGCTGAGGGAGAGAAGATAAATGTGGTAGTACCTACCGGCAATTTCGGCAACATTCTGGCAGCTTTTTATGCCAAAAATATGGGACTGCCCATCGGAAAGCTGATTTGTGCCTCCAACGACAACAAGGTACTGTATGATTTCTTTACCACAGGTATCTATGACAAAAACAGAGAGTTTGTACTTACCACCTCTCCTTCCATGGACATTCTGATTTCCAGTAACCTGGAGCGTCTGATTTATCGTATTGCCGGAAACGATGCAGACAAGAATAGAGAGCTGATGGCAGCACTTGCAGGACAGGGAAAATACGAGATTACGGAAGAAATGAAGGCCCAGCTGGCAGACTTCTATGGTAATTATGCCAGTGAATCCGAGACTGCTGCCGAAATCAAGCGCATCTATGAAGCCTGCGGCTATGTGCTGGACACCCATACTGCAGTGGCCTCTGCTGTATATCAGAAATATAGGAAAGCTACGGGAGATGAGGCAAAGACCGTGATTGCATCTACCGCCAGCCCCTTCAAATTCACCAGAAGTGTTATGAATGCCATTGACAGCAAATATGACGCCATGGGAGACTTTGAACTTGTGGATGAACTGTCCAGACTTGCCAATGTGGAAGTGCCAAAGGCAATTCAGGATATTCGCACTGCTCCTGTGGTACATGACGTGCAGTGTGAGGTGGATGAGATGAAAAATGTGGTAAAGGGCTTCCTGAAGATTTGATTATGAGCAGTTTTCCATATTGACATGGGAAGATTTATAAAACTCATAGTCTCAGGCAAAATAATCATTCCCCATCTGTGTGAATGAAACGTATGCATGGATGGGGATTTTTTTGTGCCATTGAATCATTGCAGGGATTAACTTTATGTGGTTGTTATTTCAACTCAAAAGTATTAGAATATAAAAAATTAAATCAGCGGGAGGAAGGATGAAAATGAACGTAGAAGAAATGTTACAGCATGTAGATCATACTCAGCTAAAGGCGTTTGCTGCATGGGAGGATATTGTGAAGCTCTGCGACGAGGCAGTTCAATATCATACTGCCAGTGTATGTGTTCCGCCAACATACATTAAGAGAATTCATGACACCTATGGGGAGAAAATTAACATTTGTACCGTAGTAGGATTCCCTCTCGGTTACAGTGCTACAGAAGCCAAGGTAGCAGAGGTGAAACAGGCCCTTGCTGATGGCTGTAATGAGATTGATATGGTGATAAATATTTCCGACGTAAAAAATGGCAATTTCGATAGAGTGGAAGAGGAAATCAGGACGTTGAAGGCTGCCTGCGGGGAGCATGTCCTGAAGGTAATCATTGAGACCTGCTATCTGACGGAGGAAGAGAAAATTGCCATGTGTAAGGCAGTGACCAATGCCGGAGCGGACTACATCAAGACCTCCACGGGTTTTGGTACCGATGGCGCCAAGAAAGAGGACATAGAGCTTTTCAAAAAGCATATCGGCCCGAAGGTGAAAATAAAAGCTGCCGGAGGAGTTTCTACCCTGGAGGATTTGGAGATGTTTCTGAATCTGGGGTGTGACCGTGTGGGAACTTCCAGAGCAGTAAGCTTATGTAAAGATAAAATATCGTAAAATCTTTATAAATTCCTTTGCGTTCCTTGACTTTTGTTTCGGAATTTGAGATAATGAATCCAAATTTGGCTGTCCATTTACATACACGGGCAGGCTATAATTTACAAGTCACCGCATGTATTCCTGCGGTAGTAATATACTATAAAAGGAGGACATATCATATGTCAACAAAAGCTTATTATCCGCTGAACGAAATCGGCGCCGGCAAGCCTGGCTTCAGCAAGACCCGCTCCATTATCGAAGCCGCTTTTTACGGAAACAATGTGGTTAAGGTTAACACAGTAAGAGAAGCCTATGATCTTGCGAAGAATTCTCCCGGAACCATCGTTACCGATATGCCTATTTACAGGGCAGAAGAGCAGGGACTTGAGAAGGATGCCAAGGTTCTTCTGTTCAATGACGGTGCAGTTACCGGACGTTATGCTGCCGCACGTCGCATCAAGGGTCAGCCCGGCGTAGATGCAGCCAAGCTTGACAAGGTAGTTATGGATGCTATATACAGAACCCGTTGGCAGACTCTGTATCATGCAGAATGCTTTATCGGTCTTGATCCTGAATTTATGGTAAAGGCTCATCTTCTGATTCCCGAAGGAGAAGAGAACCTGCTTTACAACTGGATGCTGAACTTCCAGTATATGTCTGACAAATACGTTGCAATGTACAAGGATTCCCAGCCTATCGGCGGCGGAAAAGAGCCTGATATTTACATTTTCTCCAATCCCCAGTGGACACCCGAAGAGGCTCCCGATGTGGATTACAGCTGCCTCAGCGATCCTCTGACTCTGTGCTACTTCGATACTGACCAGAACTGTGCAGCAATTCTGGGAATGAAGTATTTTGGTGAGCACAAGAAGGGTACCCTGACCATGGCATGGGCAATGGCCAACAGAAACGGCTATGCTTCCTGCCACGGCGGACAGAAGGAGTACTCCCTGGAGGGCGGCAAGAAGTTCGTTGCTTCCGTATACGGTCTGTCAGGCTCCGGTAAGTCTACCCTGACTCATGCAAAGCATGGTGGTAAGTATGACCAGTTCGGCGGCATCAAGGTGCTTCATGATGATGCTTTCATTATCAACTCCGACACCTGTGCTTCCATCGCTTTGGAGCCTACTTATTTTGATAAGACTGCAGATTATCCTACCGGATGCCCTGATAACAAGTTCCTGCTTACCGCTCAGAACTGTTCTGCAACTCTGGACGAGGACGGACATGTTCAGCTGGTTACAGAGGATATCAGAAATGGTAACGGACGTGCAATCAAGTCCAAGCTTTGGAGCCCTAACCGCGTAGATAAGATTGATTCTCCCGTGAATGCAATCTTCTGGATCATGAAGGATCCCACCATTCCTCCTGTAGTTAAGCTGAAAGGTGCAGCACTTGCTTCCGTTATGGGTGCAACTCTTGCAACCAAGACTTCTACCGCAGAGCGTGTTGCAGCAGGCACGGATATGAATGCTCTTCGTATCGTTCCTTATGCGAACCCCTTCAGAACCTACCCTCTGGTGAATGACTATGAGAAGTTCAAGAAGCTGGTAGAAGAGAAGAACGTTGACTGCTACATCGTAAACACCGGTGACTTCATGGGTACAAAGTGTAAGCCCGCCGATACTCTGGGTATTCTGGAGACTATCGTTGAAGGAAAGGCTAAGTTTGAACAGTGGGGACCTTTCGAGGATATCGAAATCATGTATGACTGGTCCGGAAAGACCTCTGATGCCTTCAAGCCTGATCTTACTGACAAGGACTACGTTGCACAGCTGAAGAATGCAATGCAGAACCGTGTGGATGCTGTAGAAGGCTTCGCAACCAAGCAGGAAGGCTATGATAAGCTTCCCGATGAGGCTCTGGCTGCTCTGAAGAAGATTGTTGATGAGGCAGCAAGCCTGTAAGCTGCAGAGAATACAGAAATAGCTGAAGGCTTATAAAATCAAAGGAGCTGTCGCACTAAGTAATTGGTGCGGCAGCTCTTTCTTTGTTCTTGTTCGTTATCTCGCTGGCAAGCATAAATATTTTTTATGTAATCTCTTTTTATTCCATCTCGGACAGGAGGCGCTCATAAACAAGTGTACCGTCGGAGTTGTAAATCAGAAGACGGATGTCACTGATGGCAATATGGTATTGCTCATAAAAGGCAGAGGACATGGATTCACCTGAACTAATCAGGACAGGAGCAACATTTTCGTCAAAAGCAGTGTAAATCTGTTCTTCGGTGAAAGTGGAGTAATCCTGGTAATCTAAAAACCGATAAATCATTTCAAGAATATCACCGTCAGCACCAAAATCTGCTGACAGGCCCATGCTTTCCAGGGTAGAATTGACAGCTTTGGCAGTAGCATCCTTTTCAGGACTGTTTATCCAATCATCAAGTGAAGCATAACTGGAGGAAGCTGTGCCGGATGTCTCTACGGCCGTGGGATCGTAATTCTCGTCAATGTCTATTGTATATACAATAGAACCGTCTGCGTTCAGGTAAGTCATGCGTAAGGTGGTTACTGGAAGGTTGTAAATATTCTGATAATTCGTAATGTCATTTTTCAGAGTGGAGGCTGTGGAGTTGATGGAGGTTGTGAAATATTCATTAATTGCCTCCTGACTGGCACCGCCAAAATCCTGCATTTCCGTATATACATAGGTGTAGATTATTGTGTCGTCTCCCTCGTAATCTACATAGAAGGTTAATCCCTGGCTCTCAAAAACGGAATTAATCTGATCTTCCAACTGACATCTTGCATCGCTGTTGTACCAGTTCTCCAGGGCATTGTCCGATGTCACGGCTACCTCTGTTTCAGGCTCCTTTTCCTTGGTTTCCTCTTTGGAATCCTTGTCTTTGGCTTCTGAAGATTCGTCTTCAGCATCCTTCTCTTTATCCTTCTTTTTGGAAATCTTTTTTTCAGAATCCTCGTCTTCCTCGGTGATTTCGCTGTCTCTGTCTGAATCCTTGTCACCACAGGATACAAGACAGAAGGACATCATGGTGCAAAGCAATACGGTAATTAGTTTCTTTTTCATCTTTTCTCCTTTAATATTGAAATGATTGTAAAAAATGGTTTAACCACAAAGTACATAGTATCATATATATTTGTTAAATTCAAGAAAGTAAGCGCTAAGAATTGATTTATCATGAAATTCTGATATAATAGGTTAAGAACTTTTTAAGTTTACTGATTATGACAGATGTTAAAAGGAGGATTCATGCCATGGCAATTTTAAATGATTTTAGTGAGAAACTGTCCCAGGTCGGCCAGACAGTTACCCAGAAGACAAAACAGCTTGCCGAGACTGCGAAGCTGAGCTCCAAAATCTCTGATGAAGAGAAGAAGATGAAGGAATGTTATGTGAAGATAGGCCAGCTTTATGTCTCCAAATACGGAACTGAGCCTGATGCAGATTTTGATAGCGTGATTACGGAGTTGCATGAGTGCGAAGATAATGTTAAAAAGTATAAGGACCAGTTAAAGGAGCTGAAGGGTTATACGGTGTGTGCGAAGTGCGGTGCCGATGTGGTTGCCGGTTCAGCCTTCTGCAATACCTGTGGTGCACCTATGCCTGTTGTAAAGCCTGTTCCCGCAGCGGAAGAGGATTCTGCGGAGAAGGAAGAGGATATATTCGAGGACGATGCAGAATAACGATGCGGAATAGGGCATTTTGCTAAAATTTACTATTGTAAAACAATAGGCTTTTAGATATAATAATAGTAACCTGAGATGCCCGATAACTCTTGTATGTTTTGAACCTACATTTACTTTAAACGGGATTCCTATATTGCCAGGCGGCTGTCAGGCCCTCACTCATATTGAGGATCGCAGGGGAAGGCAAAAGTTTGGTTGCGGTCACCCACCTAGCTATGCTAGGAGTCAAAAAACAGGAGGCGGCATTTTGGGGATACGAAAGAAAAGAGCAGCCTTTCAGGGCTGCTCTTTTCTTTCCTGTGTTGGTAAATCGGGTTGGTTTAAAATGTACCTTTTTAAGGAGGGCAGCTTTTGAAGAAGGATTGGTTCCGACTCAACAGGTCCCAGAGAATGCAGTTAAAGGGTTTCATATGTTTGTTGGGGATTATGTTGCTTTTCATCCTGCTGTTGGGAAGATTGTTTATCCTGCAGACGGAGCGGGAAGTGGAGAAATATCCCCCGGAACATCATATACCGGTGATACATATACTGGAAAATGTCTGGATTATTGAGGAGGATACGGAAGGCCTGACCATTTTCCGGGAGGGAACGCAGGAAAAATACCCATGGGGGACTATCGCTGAATCAGAAAGTCAGAATGGGGAAAACGCCTCGGAAGCAGCGGAAAACGGGGCAGAAGAATCCGGCATACAATATAGACCGGGTATATCCGTGCGGGAACAGGTGGCAGATATTACACTGACAGACGGAAGGATTACAGAGGTTAAGGTTAAAGGGGATAAGATCAACGGAAGGGTGTTGAGCGCAGGGCAGGACTGGATTGAGGTGGAGGGCTATGGGAAGCTGATGCTTACGGAGAACCACAAGGGATACCGACTCTATGACAGCCTGAATATGTGTACTGCAGATGACCTGATTTTTGGGTATGACTTTACGGACTTTTGCATGGAAGATGGCAGGATATGTGCCATCTTAATGGTCAAGGAAGAAGTGATGAAATACATACGGGTTCTTTTGCGAACCTCCGACTTTGAAGGATTATTCCATGAAACCGTGGTCCTGACAGCGGATACGGATTTTACGGTTTCCTATGGAGAGGGCGAAACTCATGTTTCCGAAAAGTTTTCTGCCGGTGAGGAAATAGAGTTTTTGCGGGATGGTATGTACCTGTCCAAGGGAAGAGTCACCGTAGTACCTGATGTTCTTACCGGAAAGGTTATCCTGAAGAGTCTCAACCGCAGCCAGGGTGTTCCTGCATATCGTGGAAGTATCGAGATGCGTGACACTGAGGAGGGAATTGTTGTCATCAACCAGGTCCTTTTAGAGGAGTATTTGTACAGTGTAGTTCCCAGTGAGATGCCCTCCGGTTATCCGGCAGAAGCCCTGAAGGCCCAGGCCATCTGTGCCAGAACCTATGCGTACGGACATATGGAGCACGCAGGGTATCCGAAATACGGGGCGCATGTGGATGACAGCACTCTTTATCAGGTATATAATAATATCAGGGAACAGGCAAGTACCACAGCGGCGGCCAAGGATACCTACGGACAACTGCTTTATACCGCAGACGGGCAGCTGGCAGGAACCTATTATTATTCAACCTCCTGTGGTGTCGGAAGTGATGCAACGGTATGGAAAACCGAGAGTGCGTCCGAGATTGATTATCTGGAAGCAAAAGCCATCAACAGGGAGGCCATGGAAGCCCACATAAGTAAGCTGCCGGATGTGGAGCAGGTGTCGGGAGAGAGCGCGGAGGCGGTTTCCGTTGGAGAAAAATTGCGGGAAGAAAATGTCTTTTATGAGTATATCACAACCAGAAATGAAGAGGATTTTGAATGTAATGAGACGTGGTACCGCTGGACCTACGAGGTGAAGGAGCTGAATCCCGAAACCATACTGGATAGGCTGAAGGAGCGCTATCAGTCCAACAAGAACCGGATATTGACGCTGCAGGATGAGGAATATATCAGCAAACCAGTGAAAACACTGGGTAAAATTCTCCGCATAGAAATAGTGAACAGAGGTCCGGGAGGAGTTGCCGATGAGCTGGTAATTGAAGGAGAAAAGAATACATATAAGGTAATTACGGAACATAACATAAGATATGTGCTGGATGATGGTGAGGCCATGGTAGTACGGCAGGATGGGGGGAAGAGCTCTTTTCCCACAATTCTTCCCAGCGGCTTCTTTGTGATTACCACAGAGGTGAAGGATGGTGTTGTGGCAGGATATATGCTGATTGGCGGCGGCTTCGGACATGGTGTGGGAATGAGTCAGAACGGCGCAAAGGAAATGGCAAAATCAGGGTATCAGGCCGGCGAAATACTACTTTTCTTTTACGAGAATTGTTCCATAAATCAGATTTATGAATAATCAGACGGAGATGTCAATATGTTACAGAAGCTGTATCTTCTGCTTCGGAATTTTTCCCTGCAGATGAGAAAAAAGAATATCAGTTCCTATGCGGCAAGTATCGCCTTTTTCTTTTTTCTGTCCATAGGTCCCATGCTGATTATGATTTGCACCATCATTCCCTATACACCTCTGACGGAGCAGCACCTGGTGGAAGCGGTGACGGATGTGGTGCCGAAAAAGATTGTCCCCCTGGCGGTCAGCCTGATTTCTGATGTCTACGAAAAATCGGCAGGAATTATGTCCATTGCCATTATCGCCACAATCTGGTCTGCCGCCAAGGGAGTCATGGCGCTGATGAGAGCGCTGAATGCAATCAACGATGTGGAGGAGAAGCGCAATTATTTTGTTCTGCGCGGAGTGGCAAGCCTGTACACGCTGGTTATGCTTATCGTGGTGATATTGTCCCTGTTTTTAAATGTGTTTGGCAATCAGTTGGTGCGGCTGATTCTGTACAGGTTGCCGGTGGTGAGAGAATTTGTGTTTTTCCTGATGCACTTTAGATTTATTTTTGTCTGGGCAGTGCTGACTCTTCTTTTTGCATCTGTCTATGCCTATCTGCCAAATGAAAAACTGAACTTTAAAGAGCAGATACCCGGCGCCATGTTTGCAGCCGTGGTTTGGAACCTGTTCTCCTGGGGATTTTCCATCTATGTGAGCTACAGTAATTCCTATGGTATATACGGCAGCATGTCCATTATCATAATTGTACTTCTCTGGATGTATTTCTGTATGTATATTGTCATGATCGGAGCCTACCTGAATCAATATTTCAGACCGATTAACAAGGTACTTGCAAACAGCATCGGCAGACAGAACAAGTAAATCAATCGGCAAACGGAACAGCAGACGGAACAGCAGACGGAACAGGGAAAACTTGGGCTTGACTTTTCTGCCTAAAGTCGGTAATATAAACAAATAGCAGGTTTCAAAGGCAGTGATGGTGTACAGTAGAGATTCAGTTTCCGTCAGAGAGGGAAAGCCGTCGGCTGAAAGCTTTTCCCGGTTAAGCTGAAAGCTTGAATTTCCCACCGGAGCCGCCGGAGTGAAGAATCCAAACGGATTGGTAGTTCCGGCCGGGCAGCGCACGTTAAGCGTTTTTGGAGAGCTTCAGGGCATACAAGTGATAGGATGGTATCTGTCCGGCCTTGAGGAAAATGGGTGGTACCGCGGAATAAATTTTCGTCCCATACATGGTGATGCCGTGTATGGGATTTTTTTGCGCCCTGCGGTGATATTCCACAACCGGCAGGAAACCAAGGGGAAGCTTAGGAATGGAGGATAAAGGAATGAGCGACAGATTCGCAACAATGAAACAGGAGATTCTGGATGGAATCGAAAAGCATGCGGCATCCAGAGCCGAAGCATTTGAACTCAGGAAACAGTACCTGGATTCCAAAATCGGCAAGATCAGCCAGCTGATGAAGGAAATGAAGAATATTGCCCCGGAGGAAAGGGCAAGCTTCGGTAAGGGTGTCAATGAGCTTAAGGAATGGGCACAGCAGCGTTTTACAGAGCTGGATGAAAAGATGAAGGCCAGGGAACTGAGGCTGCGTTATGAAAGTGAAAAAATTGATGTGACTATGCCGGCAGTGGAGGAAAAGTGCGGAAATCTGCACCCCATTACCCAGATGAGAAACCAGATAATAGATGTTTTTGCCGGAATGGGCTTCGAGGTATTTGAAAACCGGGAAATAGAAAACGATTACTATAACTTTACGGCTCTGAATACGCCCAAGGACCATCCTGCCCGAGATATGCAGGACACCTTCTATCTTTCCCAGGATTTTCTTCTGGCGACACAGACTTCTGCCGCCCAGATTCATACCATGGAGAGCAGGAAGCCGCCGATTAAGATTCTCTGCCCAGGAAAGGTATTCCGTTCCGATGATGATGCCACACATTCGCCCATGTTCCATCAGATGGAGGGTCTGGTGGTGGATGAGAAGATTACCCTTTGTGACCTGAAGGGTATGCTGGATGTGTTTGTACAGAAGATTTACGGCGAGGGTACTACCACCAGGCTGCGCCCCTCCTATTTCCCGTTTACGGAGCCCTCTGTTGAGGTGGATGTAAGCTGCTTTGAGTGCGGCGGCAAAGGCTGCAAGCTGTGCAAGGGCACAGGCTGGATTGAGATACTTGGCGCAGGCATTGTAAACAAAAAGGTACTGGAAAACTGCGGAATTGATTCCGACAAATACAGTGGTCTGGCCTTCGGTATCGGTCTGGAGCGCGCAACAATGTTAAAGTACGGTATCAATAATATCAAGCTGTTGTTTGAGTCTGATCTGCGTGTGCTTAAGCAGATTAATGACAACTAAGCATAGGGAGGGATAATCATATGTTAGTACCGCTTTCTTGGTTAAAAGAATATGTAGATATCAACATTACACCACAGGAGCTGGAGAAAAAGCTTTTTTCCTGTGGCTTTGAAGTGGAAGAGTTGACGGAGGTCGGCAGGGACATCAGCAATGTGGTGGTCGGACTGGTGGAGGAATGTGAGCCCATTCCGGAAACTCATCTCCATGTGTGCAGGGTAAATACAGGAGCCCATGGAACCTTCCAGGTCTGCTGTGGCGCAGACAATGTAGTCAAGGGGGGCAAATTCCCGGTTGCGCTGGTGGGAGCTACTGTTTATA
Source organism: Acetatifactor sp. (assembly GCA_051880315.1). Lineage (GTDB taxonomy): Bacteria > Bacillota > Clostridia > Lachnospirales > Lachnospiraceae > Acetatifactor. The sequence continues at coordinate 10,110 of JBJENR010000020.1, read as the reverse complement.
TGACGGCCAAGGACCACAAGACCGTAGAGGGCACCATGACCATCAAAAAGGGAAAGCTCAGGGGCTATGAATCCGAAGGTATGCTCTGTTCCGGTGTGGAGCTTGGCGTCTCCGAGAATATGTTTCCGGGAGCAGGCTACAATGGCCTTCTGGTGCTGCCGCAGGATGCGGAAATCGGTGCGGATGTGAAGCCGATTCTGGGTCTTGACGACTGGATTTATGATGTTTCCATCACTGCAAACAGGCCTGATTGTCAGAGTATTCTGGGGTTGGCCAGAGAGGTGGCTGCAGTCCTGGATGAGCAGCTGAAAGAGCCCTCCTACGAATATACTGAGACAGAGACGAAAAAGGAGGGCTTCAAGGTTACGGTGGATGCGCCGGACCTCTGCCCCAGATACATCGGTCATTATGTTCATGATGTTCAGATTGGGGAATCCCCCCTTTGGATGAAGCGTAGGCTTGCCCTGGTGGGACAGGATGCCATTTCCAATATCGTGGACATTACAAACTATGTTATGCTGGAAATGGGGCAGCCCATGCATGCCTTCGACTGCAGTTATCTGGAGGGCAATGAGATTAAGGTAAGACGTGCCTTTGAAGGAGAAAAAATTGTCACTCTGGATTCTCAGGAATATGCCTTGAATTCCAACAACCTTGTGATTTGTGACGGTGTTAAGCCCGTTGCCCTGGCCGGAGTAATGGGTGGGTTAAATTCCGAAATCCGCGATACCACAGCCGCTGTCATGTTTGAGTCTGCAAAATTTGCCAGGGACAATATCAGAAAGACCTCCAGAGGCCTGGGAAAGCGTACCGATGCTAGTGCCAGATATGAGAAGGGTGTGGATGAGTACGCAACAGTACATGCCATGAAGCGTGCGTTACATCTGGTTCAGGAGCTTGGCTGCGGCAAAATTTCCTGTACACATGTGGATGTGAACACAGGCAATTCCGTGGAACCCCGGGAGATGAAGGTGAGCATCAGAAAGGTTAATGATGTACTGGGTATCGAAGTGCCCCAGAAGGATATCTTAAGGATTATGAAAAACCTGAACTTTGCCCCTGTGATTCATGGTGACGAACTGACCCTTCAGGTGCCTGCATATCGCGAGGATATGGATTCTTATCCTGATGTTGCGGAGGAGGTAATCCGCATGTACGGCTATGAGCATGTGGAGCCTGCTTTCATGCCGGATGCCCTGGTAACCATGGGTGGCATGAATGAGAAGCAGAAGAAGGAGCTGCACCTAAAGAAGGCACTTTGCAGTGCCGGAGCATATGAGTGCATTCATTATTCCTTTTTCTCCCCCTCAGACCTGGATTTACTGCGTCTGTCGGAGGATGCTCCCGAGAGAGAGGCGATTCGCATTTTAAATCCCATCAATGAGGAACTCTCCCTGATGCGCACTACCCTTGCCGCATCCATGCTGAATGCCATTGCCAGAAATCAGAAGAAGGGTAATCTTGAGGGAAGGCTTTACGAACTGGGCAAGAAATTTATTCCCGTGGAATTGCCGCTGAAGGATTATCCCGACGAGAGAGATACCCTTTGCATCGGTATTTTCGGGGATAAGGAGAATTTCTATACCCTGAAGGGCCTGGCTGAGAAGGTGGCAGAGACCTTGTACCTTAAGTTTGACTATGAGGCTGACCATAAGCCCTTCCTTCATCCCTATCAGACGGCTTCTGTCTCCTGCCAGGGCGTTACCGTCGGATATCTGGGCAAGGTAGCTTACGAGGTGGCAGAGCAGCTTGACCTCAGAACGGATGCTTATCTTCTGGAAATTGATATGAAGACCGTTGCGGGACTGAAGGCAGATAAGGCTGTTTTTGTGCCTTTGTCAAAGTTCCCCGAGGAGAGCAGGGACCTTGCGCTTGTCATGGATAAGGGGATTACCTGTGGACAGGTGGAGGATGTAATACGCACCTCCTGCGGACATATTAAGGGAATCAGGCTGTTCGATGTATACGAAGGGGAACAGATTCCTCAGGACAAGAAAAGTATGGCGTTCACGGTGGATTTTGTGCCCGGAGAAGAGGCTTTTGAGGCAGATTCCGTTGACCGGTTTGTGAAAAAAATCCTGAAGAACCTGAAGAGTCGGCTGGATATTGATTTGAGAAGCTAAAAACAGTGGGCAGGGGGAAAGTACCCTGCCCATCAATGATTATCTAATGGAGGAATTATGATGGCAGGAAAATGTGCTTGGGAAAAGTATGATGAAAAACAATTAAAAAAGCTGGAGAAGCTTTGCAGGGAATACAGAGACTTTCTGGATAACGGAAAGACGGAACGGGAATGCGTTGACACTATTGTAAATACAATTGAAAAAGAGGGCTACAGGGAGCTGGAAAGCCTGATGAGAGAGGGAACCGTCTTAAAGAAGGGCGATAAGATCTACAGCGTATGGATGAATAAATCCATCGTGATGTTCCGTATAGGCAGTCAACCCATGTCAGAGGGAATCAATATTCTGGGGGCCCATATTGACAGCCCCAGGCTGGATGTAAAGCAGAACCCGCTCTATGAGGACTCCGACCATGCATTTGCGTATCTGGATACCCATTATTATGGCGGTGTAAAAAAGTACCAGTGGGTTACCCTTCCTCTGGCTCTGCACGGGGTGGTGGTGAAGAAGGACGGAACAACGGTAGAACTTCATATTGGTGAGAATGAAGAGGATCCTGTCTTCTTTGTATCCGATCTGCTGATTCACCTGGCCGGGGAACAGCTGGAGAAGAAGGCGGAAAAGGTAATTGAAGGGGAAGCCCTGGATTTGATTGTGGGAAGCAGACCGATTGTCATCGGTGAGCAGGAGAAGGAGACAGAAGGAGGCCGGGGAAAAGCTGCAAATGCGGTAAAAGCAGGCATTCTTGACATCCTGAAGAAGACCTATGATATAGAGGAGGAAGATTTCCTCTCTGCGGAAATTGAGGTGGTACCTGCCGGAAAAGCAAGGGAAGCAGGTCTTGACCGCAGTATGATTCTGGCTTACGGACAGGATGACAGAGTATGTGCCTTTACCTCCATGAAAGCAATGCTGGATGTCAAGGAAACGGAGAGAACCCTGTGCTGTGTTCTGGTGGATAAGGAGGAAATCGGCTCCGTCGGAGCTACCGGAATGCGGTCCCGGTTTTTTGAAAATTCCGTTGCAGAGCTGATGAACCTGACAGGGGAATACAGCGAATTGAACGTGAGAAGATGTCTGGCCCGCAGCTGTATGTTATCCTCCGATGTCAGTGCAGCCTTTGACCCCAACTTCCGCTCCTGTTTTGAGCTTAAGAACACAGCATGGCTGGGGGGCGGCATGGTGTTTAACAAATTTACCGGTGCAAAGGGAAAGTCCGGTTCCAATGACGCCAATGCGGAATACATCGCCCATATACGCAAAATACTGGATGATAAAGAGATTGTTTATCAGACTGCAGAACTGGGAAAGGTGGATGCCGGCGGCGGTGGAACCATTGCTTATATTCTTGCGCTGTACGGTATGAATGTCATTGACAGTGGTGTGGCAGTACTCAACATGCATGCGCCCTGGGAGGCTGTGAGCAAGGCAGATGTCTACGAGACCTATCGCGGATATAAGGCATTTGCTGAAAAAGCGTCAATGTAGGAAGAGACTATGGAATTGAAGAAGAAGGATTTTTATTTTGATTTGCCGGAGAAACTGATTGCCCAGGACCCTCTGGAGGACCGTTCCTCCTCCAGACTTCTTGTTTTGGATAAGCAGTCCGGAGAGGTATCCCATCACATATTTCGTGAGATTACAGATTACCTGAATCCCGGGGATTGTCTTGTCCTGAACAATACGAAGGTCATCCCTGCCAGATTATTGGGAGAACGGGAGGATACCGGGGCTCATGTAGAGGTACTTCTGTTGAAAAGAAAAGAGGCGGATGTATGGGAGACACTGGTGAAGCCCGGTAAAAAATGTAAGCCTGGCATCAGACTCTCCTTTGGGGATGGTCTGCTCAAGGCACAGATTCTGGAAATTGTGGAGGAGGGCAACCGCCTGATCCGCTTTGAATACAGCGGTATCTGGGAAGAGGTGCTTGACAAGCTGGGAGAAATGCCGCTGCCGCCATACATTACCCACAAACTGCAGGATAAGAACCGATATCAGACAGTATATGCCAAGTATGAAGGCTCTGCTGCGGCACCAACGGCAGGTCTGCATTTTACGGAAGAACTGCTGAAGCAGATTGAAGCTAAGGGTGTGACGGTAACTTATGTCACCCTTCATGTGGGCCTTGGAACCTTCCGTCCGGTGAAGGAGGAGAATGTTCTGGACCATCACATGCATTCGGAATACTATGAGGTAACGAAGGAGACGGCAGAGCTGATTAACAGCACTAAGAGAAAGGGCGGCAGGATAATTTGTGTGGGCACCACCAGCTGCAGAACGGTGGAAAGTGCAGCGGATGAAAATGGGATGGTTCAGCCGGGGAGCGGCAATACGGAAATCTTTATTTATCCCGGCTATCGGTTTAAGGTGCTGGATGCCCTGATTACAAATTTTCACCTGCCGGAATCCACCCTTGTCATGCTTGTCAGTGCGCTGGCGGGACGAGAGAAGGTCCTGAATGCTTATGAGGAAGCCATCAAAGAGGAATACAGATTTTTCAGCTTTGGGGATGCAATGTTTATTCATTGATGAAAAGTTTTTCTTGTGATAAGCGGAATTAAATGTTATATTGTAACTGTCCGGAGTCATGGAGATGATATTTGAAACGTGTCAATGCAGATGTGTTGATTTGAAGCCGGAAAATCAGTAAAACAGGCAGGGGAGTATGGGGATGGACGAGAGAAGAAGAAGTAAAAGATCAGAAATGATTACTGCACTGATCATCAAGAGACTGGATGATAACAGTAATTATGAGGTTGTTGTCAGCGTTAATAATGTGTCTAAGACAGGAATCGGCTTTCAATGCTCGGAACAGCTGCAGATTGGGGAGATTTATGAATGTCACATGACCATCTGGACCAAGGAAGTGATTCATACGTTTCTGCAGATTGTGAGAGTTGGTCAGAGGCCCGGCGGATATTCTTACGGAGCAACCTATGTGGGAATGACGGATGCAGATGCCGCCAGAATTGAAACCTATCAGATTGTTCAGGAATATGAGTAAAAAATAACCTCACAAATGGCGGACAGCTGCTGTTTGTGAGGTTTTTCGGTAAAGGAATCTATATGAAATCTATGAATACGAAAAGGAATAGGATTTTGATAACATCGGTTGCCGGAATTCTGTTGCTTCTGCTTTATTTCTTTATTTTTTTCATGTCAGCCCAGAATGGGGATCAGTCCGGTTCTGTCAGCCAGAAAATCAGTGAGAAATGTGTGGAGATTATCAATGCACTTACGGGAGGGCAATGGAGCAAGGCGTTTCAGGAAAGCTGTGCAGCCTATTTTGAGCATCCGCTGCGCAAACTGGCACATTTCGGAGAGTACGCTGTCATGGGAATACTGGCATACACCATGCTCAGCCAGTGGATGGAACAGGGAAGGAAGTTGCATTCTGTCACGACGCTCTGGGTACTGCTATCCGCAGCGGCTGATGAACTGCATCAGTATTTTGTGCCGGGACGATATGCAAGTGTGGCAGATGTTCTGTTGGATACCTGTGGCGGCATCTGTGGCATGCTGCTTGTAAAAATAATCAGAAATCACCTGATTCAAAAGCGGACATGCACATCGTAATTTGCTGCCTGTAAAACTTCGATGGATGCATTCATGGAGGTTTCGTCATAAACCTCGATACGCATGACACCGTCTTCAGATTCCCTGTTGTGGGTGATGCCGATATTTTTTATGTTTATATTGTGTCCTGCCAGAAGAGTTGCAATATTTGCAATGGCTCCGGTTTTGTCCGCGATATCCACGTTGAAACTGAAGGAACGCTTGATGGGACCGCTGGACGCATTGATGAAAGAGTCTCGATAGATACGTGCACTGTCAAATAATTCATAAAGCTCCTGCTCTGCTGCGGCATCCAGCTTTTCCCTGGTTTTTGTCAGGGAATCTATGTATGCCTGCAGAAGTACGGAAATGTTTTCTTTATTGGTCAGACAAATCTGTTGCCACATAACGGCAGAAGAGGAGGCAATCCGGGTGATATCCTTAAAGCCTCCGGCGGCAATCAGCTTCATAATGCCATCTTCGGAATCCTTGTCGTGAACAAGATTTACTAGAGAAGCGGCTATGACATGGGGGAGATGGCTGATGGCAGCCGTTACATAGTCATGCCTTTCCGGCTCCAGTACCAGGGGGATGGCGCCAAGTTGTTTTACAAGATTTCGATAGGCTTCTGTTTTTTCAGGCGGAACACTTGCTGTGGGAGTCAGGATATAGTACGCATTCTCCAGCAGGGATGCCTTGGAATTAATATAGCCTGTACGCTCCGTGCCTGCCATGGGATGTCCCCCGATAAAGCAGCTTTCAAGTCCGGCCTCACGAACAGAGCGGTGAATGGCAGCTTTCACACTGCCTACATCCGTGAGAAGGCACTTGGGAGAAATAATTTTCTTCACAGCGGCAAGATTGGCATCATTTTTTTGCACCGGGGCGCATAAGAAAATGTAATCGCAGGAAGAAAAATTCTCATCTATGGAGGAGGTCACCAGATCCGCTACCTTGTCCTGCTTTGCCTGTTTCATTGACTCGGTATTGACATCGTAGGCGATGATTTTCGTGAGACGATTATTTTTTTTCAGGGCTCTTGCAATCGAGCCGCCAATCAGCCCAAGGCCGATAAAGCCACAGGTAAGTTCAGACATGAAAGCTCCAATCCTGCCGTAGGTCCGGCATTTGATATTTATTCTTTACTATACCACTTTAACGTGCGAAAAACAACCTGTATTTTGGACTTTATGACAGAAGAAACAGAGTTGCAACTTCAATTGTCGAAATTATTATAAAATGAATACAACAATTGCTTGTAAAATACTCCAATATTTTGTAAAATATAACCATGGATAACTTGATGCAAATACGTTTTGCGTGTATTATGTCCAAATATCAGCATAATTGGAGGATGGTTACATGAAAGTTTACACAACTGACAAAATCCGCAACGTGGTATTACTGGGTCACGGGGGCAGTGGCAAGACCAGCCTGGCTGAGGCTATGGCTTATATGTCCGGTATTACCTCCCGAATGGGAAAGATATCTGATAAAAATACCATAAGTGACTATGACAAGGAAGAACAGAAGCGCCAGTTTTCCATTAACACCTCTGTAATCCCTATTGAGTGGGATGGATATAAGATAAATATTTTGGATACTCCCGGTTATTTTGACTTTGTGGGAGAAGTGGAGGAGGCTGTCAGCGCCGCAGGAGCAGCCATCATTGTGGTGAACGGCAAGGCCGGAATCGAAGTGGGGGCACAGAAGGCATGGGAACTTTGTGAGAAGTATAAGCTGCCCAGAATCGTCTATGTGTCCAACATGGATGTGGATAATGCTTCCTTCCGTCAGGTCGTGGAGGATATGACCGCCAGCTACGGAAAGAGGATGGCGCCCTTTAACCTGCCTATCCGTGAGAATGAGAAGTTTGTGGGCTATGTAAATGTCATAGCTGAGACGGGAAACCGCTGGCAGGGAAAAGAGGTGGTACCCTGTGAGATTCCCGATTACAACAAGGCAAATCTTCAGCTGTGCCGGGATACCCTGATGGAAGCCGTTGCCGAGACCAGCGAGGAGATGATGGAGCGCTATTTCGGCGGCGAAACCTTTTCCGAGTCAGAGATTCGTGCAGCATTGAGAACAAATGTCTGTGACTGTAGTCTGGTACCCATGACCATGGGCTCCAATACTCTTTGTCAGGGTGTATATACCTTGCTGGATGACATTGTCAAATACTTCCCAAGCCCGGAGAACCGTACCTGTGCCGGCATCAATATGAAAACTAATGAAATTTATCATGCGGATTATGATTTCTCCAAGGCCAAGTCGGCATATATCTGGAAGACCATTGTAGATCCCTTTATCGGTAAGTATTCCCTGATTAAGGTGAATTCCGGCGTGTTAAAGACCGACGATTTGATTTACAATGTAGACCGCGATATCGAAGAAAAGATTGGCAAGCTTTATGTACTCCAGGGCAATAAGCCCATTGAAGTGCCGGAGCTGCATGCCGGGGATATCGGCGCTCTGGCAAAGCTGACAGCGGCCAGAACGGGCAACAGCCTGTCCACCAGGGCGACAACCATCAAGTTTGGCAAATTTGAGATTTCAACCCCCTATACCTATATGCGATATAAGCCAAAAAATAAGGCAGATGTGGATAAGATTTCCCAGGCACTGCAGAAGATAGGTCATGAGGATCTGACCATGAAGACCGTCAATGATGCCGAGAACCATCAGTCTCTGATTTACGGTATGGGGGATCAGCACCTGGAGATTATTGTCAGCAGACTGTTGAATGAATATAAGGTTGAGGTGGAGCTTTCCCGGCCCAAGGTGGCATACAGGGAGACGGTGAAGAAACAGTCGGATGTGGAGTACAAGTACAAGAAGCAGTCCGGCGGACACGGGCAGTATGGTCATGTGAAGATGCGCTTTGGTCCCTCCGGTGATTTGGAGAAGCCTTATGTATTTGAGCAGGAGGTGGTAGGAGGCGCGGTGCCCAAGAACTATTACCCGGCAGTGGAGAAGGGCTTACAGGAATCTGTTCTGAAAGGACCTATGGCAGCTTATCCCGTGGTGGGCGTAAAGGCGGTTCTCTATGACGGCTCCTATCATCCCGTAGATTCCTCCGAACAGGCTTTCAAGATGGCGACCATCCAGGCCTTTAAGAAGGGCTTTATGGAGGCTCAGCCCGTACTTCTGGAGCCCATAGCAAACCTGAAGGTAGTGGTTCCTGATGCCTATACCGGAGATGTCATGGGGGATTTGAACAAGAGAAGAGGGCGTGTGCTGGGCATGAATCCTGCTCCCGGCGGAAAAACCGTTGTGGAAGCGGATATCCCCATGAGCAGTCTCTTCGGATATTGCACGGAGCTGCGCTCCATGACCGGCGGCCGGGGCGACTATTCTTACGAGTTTGTCCGCTATGAGCAGGCACCTGCAGATGTACAGGAGAAAGAGGTAGCAGCAAGAGCTGCTAAGGTTGCGGAGAACAATATGGATGAATAAGTATTGAGCCAAATCACGGAATCCATGCAAACAGCACTTGACAATGCAGAAAAAAGATACTAAAATAACACATACTTAAACAAACATACATTTAACAGACGTTGAAGAGGAGTATTAAGAGTATCGGACTTTCAGAGAGCAGCCGGATGGTGCGAGGCGGCAGTGAGATATTCCCAACTGGCCTCGGAGTTCCTTTTGTGAAGCTTGTGAAAGTGTGTAATAAAAGGCGGCAGACACCGTTACAGGTCGTCAAAGTGCATGCGAAATAACGCATGAATTAGAGTGGTACCACGGAATTAAAGCCCTTTCGTCTCTAGACAGACGAGGGGGCTTTTTCATTGTCACTTCAAAAAGCAAGTGACATAATGCATTTTTTAGTGAATGCAAAAGGAGGAGACAAGATGGCAGTACCTTACAACCACCGTGAGGTGGAGGCAAAATGGCAGAAGGTGTGGGATGATGAGAAGGCATTCAAGACATCCACGGATTATTCCAAGCCGAAATACTATGCGTTGGTAGAGTTCCCTTATCCTTCGGGAGACGGACTTCATGTGGGACATCCCAGACCTTATACGGCTCTGGATATTGTGGCGAGAAAGCGCAGAATGCAGGGCTATAATGTATTGTACCCCATGGGCTGGGATGCCTTTGGCCTTCCCACGGAAAACTATGCAATCAAGAATCATATCCATCCCAGGATTGTAACGAAGAAAAATGTGGCAAGATTTAAGAATCAGCTGCATTCTTTGGGATATTCCTTTGACTGGGACAGGGAAATCAACACCACGGATACAGATTACTATAAGTGGACACAGTGGATTTTTTTAAAGCTCTTTAAGGCAGGTCTGGCCTACAAATCGGAGATGCCTATCAACTGGTGTACCTCCTGTAAGGTCGGCCTTGCAAATGAAGAGGTGGTCAACGGTGTCTGCGAGCGCTGCGGTTCAGAGGTTGTCCGCAAGGTTAAGAGTCAGTG
>JBJENR010000019.1:2714-24463 GCA_051880315.1 Acetatifactor sp. | reverse complement strand
TCAATTGAGCCTATTTCGTTGGCTCTGTTTTTTCATAACTTACTTGACACTACCCAATCAGAAATTTTCCAGCAGTCCCTGAATTCCTTTTTCTGCATAAATTTCCTTGTAATAAGTTATCTCATCCTCTATCAGTTCGTCGATCACCTGCATACCCAGAAGCTCCACGGGAGCCTTATCATCGGTGAGCAGATAATTTCCGGCCTCATAGACCGTCAGTTCCTCCAGAACCCTTCCCATCATGGCTGCCAGCTCCCGGTTTCCCTCCTGCTGCATCACAGCCTGCTTTTTCCCAAGCTCCTCTACCATTCCCGGATGGTCCGAAGCAAAGAGTTCACGATTGGTGCTCCCCTTGACATCTGCCGTGTACACCCGGGGAAACACCTCCGAGATGGTGTCGGCCAGATACTGATTGATATTTCCCTCACCGCTGCCCCGCATATTCATATTGACCACCATGACGCCGCCCTGGTTCAAATGCTCCTTCACAAGAGTAAAAAATTCAACCGAAGACATCTGGAACGGAATGGTAATATCCTGATAGGCATCCACCATAATCACATCATATTTCTTGTCGATGGCATTGAGAAAGGCCCTGCCGTCATAGGTGGTAACCTTCACATTCTCCGGCAGTGCAAAGTATTCTGCCGCCAGCGCCGTAATCTTGTCATCTATCTCTACTCCCTCGATACTCATGTCCCCGAAATATCTCCGGCACTGGGTGGCATAGGTTCCCGTACCCATTCCGAGAATCAGAACCTCACATTCTTCCGGCTTCTGTTTCGTTGTCATTAACGGTGCAGCCATGGCATAATCATAATACATTCCGGTCAGCCCCTCCTCCTTCATCAGTACCGACTGGACGCCAAAAAGCACATTTGTGGAAAGAACCACTCTGCTTTCATCCTCCTGCACCTGAAGATAGTTGTAAACCGATTCCCCCTCATACGCCAAATCCTTCTCCCAGAAAGCAAAGCTGTCAGACCATCCCAAAACACAACAGACCACAAAAATCAACGAAGCCGCCACACTCCTTTTTCTCCCTGTCCGGCTGCTGATAAAATAAATCAATGCCAGCGCCAGCAGAATTCCGCTGAAAATCAAAAAGGTGACCGAGGTTCCCACAGCCGGAATGGTGACAAAGGTGGGCAGAAAGGTGCCGATGATACTGCCCACGGTATTGAAGGCTCCCAGGTTTCCCACGGTACGCCCGCTGTCCTCCAGACTGTCCACGGAATATTTCACCAGGGATGGCGTTACCGTGCCCAGCAGAAAAAGGGGAAACACAAAGATAATCATGCAGGCCGCAAAGGCTGCCCAGATAAGAAATCCCGTATTTACAGTAAAAATAACTACTGCCGAAATTCCAAGAATGATGTATTTGCCAAGTACCGGTATTGCGGCAATCCATACAGCCGCAATCAGGATCCTTCCATAAAGCCTGTCGGGATTGGGCTTTTTATCCGCACTTCTGCCGCCATATATGTTGCCCAGCGCCATGGCTATCATGATGGTACCGATAATGATTGTCCAGACAATCTGGGACGAACTGAAATAGGGGGCGAGAAGTCTGCTGGCGCCCAGTTCCACCGCCATTACCGACATGCCCGCAAAAAATTCCGTGAAATATAAAAATAATCTGTTCTTCAGTATCCCCGGCTTTTTCATATGCTCTCTTCCACCTCTTCTTATCTTTGTTCAACCTTTCACTATAAGGCTTATTTTCCTGCTGCCGAAGTCAGATAACGTCTGCAGGTCTGTGCCAGAATTCCCATCACCGCACCGGCTGCCACGCCTGCAATCATCAGCCCCGGCATATAATACAAAACCTTTGCATTCTCCACCACTGCCACAGCTACCGCCAGCTGTCCCAGATTGTGACTGACTGCTCCCGCAATGCTGACCCCTGTCACGGAAAAGCCCTTGATATGCTTTAGCAACAGCATTACCCCAAAGCTCAGCAGGCCTCCTGCCAGACTGTAAATCAGGGCGGATAAACCGCCAAAAAGGAAGGCAGAAAGCAGAATTCTGGTGACGGAAATCAACAGCACCTCCCCCGGTTTCATATAATACAGCCCTGTAAGAACCACCAGATTTGCAAGGCCCGGCTTCACTCCCGGAAGCCCCACGGAAATGGGAATCAACGCTTCCACATAACTCAACAGCATGGAAAGCGCAATCAGCATTGCCGCATATGCAGTTTTTCCCGCAATACTTTTTCCCTGCAAGGCTCTCTCCCATCCCGGTTACTCCGTGTAGCCGTCAATTTCCCCAAAAACCCCGGACTTCCCGGTGCCACCCGACTCACCATAGCTGCCGGACTCCCCGGCGCCATCAGTCTCACCAAAACTGTTCGTCTCCCCGACGCTGACAATCTCCACCACCATCCGGTGAGGCAGGCAGACGATGGTCTCCTTACTTTTCCCTATTTCATGGTGCATCACACAATACTTGTCGGGACAGTCCGCCTCTGTGACATACACCTTTTTGTCCCGAATCACAACCTCATTATAATGGGTTCCTTCTTCCACCCGGATCTGCCTGTCCCGGGCAAGCTCATATTCGCCGTATAACCTGCCGTCCACGGTGATACGCACCAGTTCCCCCTGCGCTCTTCCCGGGAACCAAAAAAACAAGGCCGCGGCTCCCGCCACCAGCAATACTGCTGCCAGCAGCCCCGCATCCTTCTTCGTAAACAGCTTCTCCCCTGCCTTGTTCATCAAATCCTTCTCCCTGCCACAGCGATTTATTCTGCTCTCACAACCTCAAAGCTCCGGTCTGAGGTAAAACATTTTTCCAGTCCGGAGGTGACAAGAATTTGTCCCTCCTCCGTCACAAACACTGCGTCAAACACTTGCTCATGTTCCTTCCAGAAGCTTATGGCTTTCTCTGTCCCCAGAACAAACAGTGCCGTGGAATATCCGTCCGCCAGCGTTCCATCCCTGCACACCACAGTTACGGAGCTAAGCCCCCGGTCTGCCGGGCATCCGGTAGCCGGGTCGATAATGTGATGATAAGTAAGTCCCCCTTCCTCGAAATACCTCTCATATCCCCCGGAAGTCACCACCGCTGTGTCTTCCAGGGCAAGCACACCTACCGCATCCTCGCTGTTTTTCGGGTCCCTGATTGCAATTTTGAATTTACTGCCGTCCGGCTTACATCCCACCAGCTGAATGTTTCCTCCCAGATTCAGCAGGGCGCTTTTCACCCCATAGGAGTTCAAAATCTCTGCCAGTCTCCTGCCTGTATATCCCTTGGCAATCCCTCCGAAATCCAGCTCCGTCTGCCCCGGCAGGGTCAGTTTTCCCGAAGAAGCCTCCCACTGCACCAGAGAAGAATTCACCCGCTCCGTCAGTTCCCTCAATTCCCCTTCCTCCGGCACCCGGAATTCCCCTCCGGCAAAGCCCCAGGCCCGCATAACAGGGTAGATTGTGACATCAAAGGCACCCTCCGTTTCCCTGTATATTTCCAAAGAGCTTTCCCACAGCTGCCTGGTGTCCTCCGAAAGGATACCGCCTCCATTACGGTTCAAAGCCACAACCTCACTGTCATCCTTTCCGGTGGACAAAAGCCGATCAAGCCGCTCTATCTCACTCACCGCCGCATCCAGAGCTGCCGTGGCATCCGAAACCTCTTCCCCTTCGTAGAGGGTCAGCGTCATGTAGGTGTCCATAGCAAAAACCTCTCGGGTATAGGTCTCCCCTGCCGCTCCTTTTTCCAAACCACAGCCTGTCATGGAAAGAATACAGCATAAAATCCACAGGAAAGCATGAGAAATATTTGTTTTTCTTGAAGCTAATGCTGTCTTTTTCACCTTCTGCGCCTTCCCTGCGATTCAAACACTCTACGCCCATTTTTGCACAAAACCCGCACCTCTGTCAAGAAGTGCGGGAATTATGTACTGCGTACAATTCATCTCTATGAGTATTTTGCTAACCTCTCATAATTTTTCACCTTAAAAGCTTTTCATAGGTAAATTTTCCTTCTGCCCCTTTCATAAGCAGTACGGCAAGGATCGCCAAAACGATACCCAGCCCCAGAAGAATCCATGAATTTACCAGAATGATTCCTGTTAACTGACTTATGACAAGTGCAAGAATGGGAAAAACCAGGAATACGGCACACTGCTGAGCTTCTTCCATGGTTTGTGCCTTTGCTGAGCCCCGTACTGTTACGGCGATGGCAACAAGGGAGATGGCAGGTGCAACCAGCAGAATAACAATAAGCCAGCTCATCTCAGGCACCATCACACTACCTGTCAAAAAAAACAGCTCAATCTCCAATACAAGCATCATTGCGGCAAACGAGAAGAACGAAACCATCATACCAACTGAGAATCCGGCCATAATCTTGGCCTGAAACAACTGTTTTAGTGAGAGCGGAGAATAAAGCAGGGTTTCCAGCGTGTGCTTTTCCTTTTCTCCCACAAAGGAGCTGGCGGACATAACAGAGGATGCCATAACAGGAATCATCAGGAAAAATGCCGGTATGATTTTATTAAGCACAAGCCCTAATATCAACTGCTCTTGATTTTGCTCCCCCGCAGAAATCGGCAGCATATTCAGTAATTTCTGAAAATCCGAAGTACTCTCCGGAACCAGCGTAATACAAAATACAAAAATAGACGGCAGTACAATGGTAAGTGCAAGCGGCACCATCAGCATAACCATTAACACCTGTTTATTGGATGTAATACTGCGAATATCTTTTTTCATAAGTGAAAGTTGTTGTGCATTCATAAATTTTCACACTCCTTTTCCGCATGATTCTTATCAATTAGTGAAAAATAGATTTCTTCTAATGACATCTGCTCTGCCGATACCTGATAGATATCGCCGCCCGCCCCAACAATTCTTTTGACAATCAGCGGAATTTCATCCTCTGAGTTTACGCTGATATCATAGGTGTGCTCTCCGGTTTTCTCACATTCCATATCCTTTGGTAAACAGCTTGCTTTCACCCGTACTTTCACTTTATTGGAAACCATGGAGCGAAGCTTATCGATATTTCCTGTGGCGAATAAATTGCCCTTATTCATCAGCCCGTATGTAGTACAGATTTCCTGCGCATAGCGCAATTGATGAGTGCATAAGAAAATCGTGGTTCCGCTTAAGGCAAGTTCCTGAATCAGGGTATTGACATTTTGTGCACTTTCAGGATCAAGTCCGGAGGTGGGTTCATCCAGAAACAAAATCTTAGGACTGTGCATCATGGCTCTGGCAAGCGAAAGACGCTGTCGCATACCGGTAGAATAAGCAGACAGCTTCCGCTGTTTTGCTTCTGCCAGGTTCAGCCGCTCCAAAAGAGCCATTGCTCTCTTTTCACAATCAGCTTTGTTCATACCAAAAAGCGTGCCATAAAAAATGAGATTATCCATTCCCGATAAATGGTCATACATTTGTGCGTGTTCTGTAATCACACCTGACATTTGATGCAGCTTTTCCGGATTTTGGGCAGGATCCATATCAAACACCCGGCAGCTGCCACCTGTGGGGGCAAGCATACCACAAAGCAATTTAATGGTCGTGGTCTTTCCAGCTCCGTTAGGACCAAGAAACCCAAACACCTCGCCCTGCTCCAGGCAGAAGCTGATATTGTCCACCGCCTTGTTTCCTCCGGTATAGATTTTTGACAGACCTTCCGTTACCACTGCTCTCATATCGTACCTCCCAACAATTTATTCTTGATTCTTTCCACAATTCTTTGAAAATGAGGGTCATCAGAAAGCGAAGTAAATGCAGGATTCTTGACGATACCATCCACCATACTCTGACAGATAACCTTTTCATCCCGCGGAAGGGCATCCCCTAAATCAAGGGTTTCTATCCATTCTTCGAGCAAATTGAAATAGCTGTCTCCCTTTAACTTAAGCGGATAAATATCTCCTGTGACAAGCTCCGCATAATTCTCAAGAATTTCAAGAGTTTTGTCTTTATTTCCCAGCAATGCATATCCTTGGGCGCTGACGATGTAAAGCTCCACCGGCAATGCCGGATGAAGATTCTTCAGGTCGAAAATCTCCGAGACAGCTAGTGCCCGTCTGTAGGTTTCCTCAAACTGATCCGGTGCATCAATGCAAAGGGACAAATAGTTTGTGAGGGCATTAAAGATAGAACCCATGTGTTGGTAGATTCCAATCTGCAATACTGCCTTTGCCTGTCTTTGATTGCCGAGCATTTGATATGCCGGTGCAAGCAGTGTTTCTGTGCTGATAATCTTGTTACTTGTTCCCTCAAGCAGCTCTATCACTTCTTCTGCATTTCCCTGTGTCAGGGCACAGAACGCCTCCATGTTCAGTGCAAGTCGGCAAAGTTCCGTATCTTCACTCTCTCTGTTTACGCGGACAAACAGCTCTTTCGCCTCTTCAATGGCAGCAGTGTTTCTGCCCCTGTCTCCGGATTCCAGACTGTTATTGACAATCAATGTACCGATTTGAAAAAGCAGGGGGAAGCACGAAAAGTATTTTTTCACTATCTTTCGGCACTCCCCCATCACTTCTTCAAATGGTTTTACTGCAAAATCATAGGACAGACTCCGATACAATTTGCGGATGTCCTCTTTGCTCATCTGCGGCTCGTACCCCATTAACTCATCTATACTGATATTGAAAAATGTGGCCAGCTGCGGAAGGATAGTGATATCGGGATAGCTTTGTCCGATTTCCCATTTTGAGACAGCTGCCTTGGAAACGCCGATGTAGCTTGCAAGTTCATCCTGTGTCAGTCCTTTTTCTTTACGCTTTTTTATGATTGTTCGAGCAATATTGATTTCTTTCATGTTTATCACCTCTACCACTATTGTAACAGTAGACAAAATCAACTACAACGGATTCGTAGTTGATTTTGGTTGAATAAATCAACTGATGATTGTTACACTACTTTTCCTTGCTTCCCACAAGCTTAAAGTTTATACTCCATAATAACGCTTAATAGCATTTGCAACATATTCTGAACAACCCACTCCAAACTGGCTGTCGGTAACCTCCGCCAATTTTGAATTCCGGAGATATTCTTTTGATAAATCAAGCAAAATGTTTCTTGCATTATCAAGCGCAAACATCTTTTTGTAGTTTTCCGCAAGCAGTTCTACAGCGGATCGTTCCATATCCACATTATCGGATTCTTTTGCAGCCATAAACTGTTTGTAGATTTTAGCATTTTCATCCTGTTCCTGCTTGACTTCCTCCGTATCGCCGGTTGACTGCATTATCGCTTCCATCGCCTTTTCCTTGCTTCCATACCACTTCATCAAGTCCGCCATGGCCTGTTCATTTGAAAATCCGGATGATAAATACTCTTTGTATTTCTCCAGGCTTCCAAACTTTTGTACCTGTTCGTCAAGGTTCTCTTTGGACATGCATTCCAGTGTGTGATTCACAATTGTCTGCACTTCATCTTTACTAAATGCTTCGAAACTCATAGTATTAACTCCTTTCATCACATCCGTTATTAACTCAATAATTCCATTCAGACGATTTCGCTTCTGTTCCAGCAAAATCTTTTGAGTTAATAAAACCTGTTCTTTATCATAATTGGGAGTATCCATGATTTTCTTGATATCACTCAACGGAATTTCCAATTCTCTAAAGAACAATATTTCCTGCAGCTTTTCTAATGCTTTGTTGTCGTAGAGCCGATAACCGGCCTCTGTTAATTCCGTCGGTTGCAACAAACCGATTTCATCATAATATCGCAACGTCCTTATACTTACTCCGGTTATCTCCGACACCTCTTTTACGGTTCTCATTTTTACCTCCTTTCGAATTCATCGTAAACCGTAACGCCACGAGAGAGTCAATACTATTTTTCATTGTAAATACCACATTCACACTATCTGCGCAATATTCTCCGATACCTGCCTGTATCGCAATAAAACCGAGCCGTCATGAGAAGGCAGCGCAATCACCCCCGCCTCATTGCATCTCTTTGTAAACCCTGAATTCTTCCCAGCATCGTAGGCATTGTCAATGGCAACGCTATTTGCAAAACAGTCTATCGAGAAACACTCATCCCCGGTAATGCAGTACCTATTATCTCCATGTTCAAAAAAGAAGACGCCGGAATCCTCTGCGTGACCGCCAACCTCTTCATATGTAAAAGTATCCAACAGTTTCCTGCCTGAACTTATGATACAGACACGGTTATGCGCCTTCCCGTCCTGTAAGCACCTGCCTGTGCTCTCACAATTCTCCGACACTGCCTTATCAAAGGTCTTCCGGGACAAATAAATCCGCGCTTTTGCATACTTATCAATATCATCGATATGATCCCAGTGACTATGAGTAATGAGAACATCACTAATCTGCTCCGGCATGACTATAGCCGAAATCTCATTTCGCACCGGAAGCATTGTAATCCCCATATCCATGGCAAGCTCCGATGAAGAAAAACCGGTATCAATCAGAACCCATTTATCCCCTACCTTTGCTATATAATACAGGAAGGCAAATTCAGGTCCTCCATATCTAAAACCTTTTCCATATCTGACCGCATAAAGTCTGTCAAGCATTGTTGCGATATCTATGTGATTATGTTGAAGCCATACTCCCATCATTAACCTCCCGTTTGTTCTGTTGCAAATATTTATGTCTCCAATATTCAAGGTCTTCTATGCTGATGATATGAACAGGAATCACAAATCCTCTCGTCATAAACTACTTAAGGGACAAATCCATAGATTCATCCCTTAACCTGTCAACGTTCCTGTTTGTTATCTCTGTTTGCTGCCATAAATGCCTCGATTTCCTCCGTGGTACGAACAATATCCTCGGAGAGACATTCTGCACCGGTGTCCGTAATCAAAAGGTCATCCTCGATACGGATTCCAATCTCCCACTCGTCAATATAGAGTCCCGGTTCATCTGTAATAATGGCACCGGGCTGCAGCTTATCCCGGGCTGCTACGGTCACATCGTGTACGTCGATGCCCAAATGGTGCGAGACATTGTGCATGTAATATTTGGAGATATCCTTTTTGTCGCTTATCAGCCCAAGTCTGATTAAACCCTCAGCCAGAACCTCCTTACAAATTTCGTTCAAATCCTTCAGGGTCATACCGGGCTTTGCTTCTGCGGCAACTCTGCGGTTTGCCGCAAGGACTATATCATAAACCAGCTTTTGTCTCTCGCTGTATTTTCCATTCACAGGATAGGTTCTGGTGATATCTGCATTATAGCCCTTTACTCTTGCCCCCAGATCCAAAAGAATCAGTGCTCCATCCTCACAGGTGTCACGATTGGTTTCATAATGAAGCATGGTGCCATTAATCCCGCTGCCCGCAATTGTAGGAAATGCTGTCCCTTCCGCGCCGTTCCGAAAAATATGATATTCAAAATCCGCCTGTGCCTGATATTCTTTCATGCCGGGGTGCAACCCTGCCATGACATTTTCCAGTCCTTCCCGGGTCAGCCTGATGGCCTCCCTGGTCACCGTCACCTCGTCCTCATCCTTCCACATACGTCCTGCTGCCACCAACGGAAACAGATTGCGGACAGGACATCCCACATATTTCTCAGCAAACTCCTTTGCCTTCACACTGTTATAATCCGGCTGATCATTCTGACTGTGGCGATAGGTGTCAAAAAGCACCTCAGCAATATCCTCACGTACCATCTTGCGGTCAATCACCGCGTCCAGGGTATCCATGAACTGAATATCCTTGATTCCGGAGATTTCTCTTGCCTCTTCCACCGTTACCTTACGTCCATACCAGCGCTCCGCATCGGGATCTGCCTTCTCAATAAACAAAGTCACAGTATACGGCTCTGTAGCCTTGTCCATCACAAGTGCCATGTTCTCACGGCGCAATCCGGTGAGATAAAAGAAATTACGATTCGCCTCAAAGGGTGCATAGGAATCTGCACTGACATGTACCTCAGCACCGGAATACAATACCGCCATGGTACCTTTACTCATTTTATCTAGAACTGCTTCTCTTCTGAACTGATAATTCATCGTCGCCCTCCTTAAAACAAACGCATCGGTTTCTGCCCTGTTCCTTAGCCCGATACATGGCACTGTCCGCTTTGGAGAATATATCCTCCGGCTTGATTCTGTCTCCCCGATATTCATAGACACCACAGCTGATTCCGATGGTTTCTCCGGGCATGGAATCAAAATGAAGTTCATTTACGGACTTTGTCACCTGCTTCATCAGTTCTTCCATCTGCGCACCGTTGATATGTCTGCATATCACCGCAAATTCTTCACCGCCATACCTAAAAATATGTCCCTGGGAGCTGCACTTCTCCTTCAAGGTCTGTGCAATCTGAATCAATACGGCATCTCCCCGCTCATGCCCATAGGTATCATTAATCTTTTTGAAATGGTCAACATCCAGCACGGAAATCGTGAGCTTTTTTTCCACACCATTATATTCTCTGTAATACTGCTCCAATCTATTGTAGAACTCTGTATGATTATACAATCCCGTCATGGAATCAATCTTCAATGCACGGGACATCTCCTGGTTAACCTGAATATTGCGGACTAAAATCTTGTTCTTCTCCGTGCCAAAATCCACTATAGCAGAGCATACCACATAAAAGAACATGGTAAACGCCATTCCGGCAATTCCGTTTGCCATTCTGTCCTTAAAACTCCATACCGTGTCAAATATTTCTGCGGTAAATAGGCTTAACAGCAATAGGACAATCGCCAGTATCGTCGTTACCCTGGTCAGTTTCAGGTCATCAAATGTCAAAGACACTACAATTGGCAGAACAAAGATGCAGGCCGTCACAAGAAAGAAACCATGAACAGAAGCTACTACAAAGCACGTAATCAAGGTTCCCACAATCAGTGTCAGGTTTTTTGTCTTATCCTGTGCTCTGCTGTACAGCACAGCTCTCACCACAAGAACGCTTATCAAATTTATCAAACTGGGTAGCAAAATAAATGTCAGAATATACTCTTCCGTTCCGCACACAATTGCATAATCCAGTTTCCTCATCATGAGATATACCACAATCTCAATGACAAACAGCATTGCAATAATCGCATAATAGGAAAACAACAGCTTCTTACGCCATTTATCCTGAAGTGTCCGGTACTCCTCGTTAACCTCCATCTGCCTATCCCTCTTCCAGTCTTCTCCCGGAAACGATTTCATTTCGGGGCTGATTTCCACAAATCTCTAATATGATATTCCTTTCCCTCTCGTACTTCTCTTCCTTCAGCCTGCTCGTCTGCTGAAACCGCTGCCTTATTTATCCTTAAGCATTTCTGACGCCGGCAATTTTGCTGTCCATCTTGGCAATGTCATAGTCGATGGTCACATGAGTACCCTTGTAAATTCTGTAGAAGCAGTCCATAATTCTCTTGGCTACCATATCTCCGTTTTCTGCATTCGCATCCATAAGAATCACGATAACCTGCTTACTGGAATACCTGGTAGAGACATCCACACGTCTGAGGGAGGAATATATGGCCTGTTCCAGCACCTCAAGAGCGGTATCAACTTCCGTCTGCTCCACCATGGCTCCGCTCTCCGTATAGGCTGTAAACAGCACAGTCTGTACATCCTGTCCGCTTCTCGCCACAAACCGGTGAATGAAGTTATAGACATGATGAAAGCTGTCCAAATCCAGCTGGTAGGCTCCCTTGCCGGAATCTGCCCGGGCCATGAACTCTCTCAGATACTTTAAGTCAACAAGAGTAGCTCCGCGGCTTCTTTCCTCATCCTTCTGGTCACTGAAGAAGTGAAAGGAATTCTTACCGTTTTTCTTCACATAATAAAGAGCTTTGTCAGCAGCATTGTATATGGTATTGAAATCCGTTCCGTCCTCAGGTGCCTGGGCTATACCGATGGATACGGAAACATCTGTCTCTATTTTCTTTTCCCTGATTTTGACACATAGATTTGCAATCATATCCCGCGCCAGTCCGCTGATATCCCCCTTGGATGTGACTCCGTTCAAAAACATCACAAACTCGTCACCGCCGATTCTGCAGAGCACATCACCCTCCGAGGCAAAGCTTCTCATGGTATCCGCAAACATCTTGAGCAGGGTATCTCCCATGATGTGCCCGTAGGTATCGTTAACGGCCTTGAAATTATCCATGTCAATCATGAACAGGGCTCCCTTGACACCCTCAGAAAGGTAACGGTTCACTGTGCTTTCAGTAAAGCTTCTGTTGGATAGTCCAGTCAATGCATCCTGTCGCGATTTATTCGTGATATCATGTACTTCCCGTGTCTTCTGTTCCAGTTTCTCAGCCAGTTGCTGACGCATATCCATCATCTCCAGAATACGTCCTATTCTGGACATCATGACCGCAGGTACAAAGGGCTTGGCAATAAAATCCAATGCTCCTGCTTCCAGGCAACGGTTTTCCGTCTCAGCATCATTGTCGGCGGTGAGAAAGATAATAGGTATCTCCTTCCATCTGTCATTCCGGCGGATTCTCTCCATGACCTCAAAGCCATCCATCTCCGGCATATTGATATCCAGCAGGATAAGGTCACAGTCATTGTCTTCCAAAAACTTCAATGCCTGAACTCCCATGGTAACCGCCGTTACTTTATAAACATCATTCAATACATGCCGCGCCGAAGCCAGATTAATTTTGTTATCATCAACAACCAGAATATGTTTCATACACTCTTTCCTTTCTGTTTATTCAAAACGCTTATGTAACTTTACCGATTGCCATTCTGCCTTAATACGACACTTATGATAACACAAAAACGAAAAATAATAAAGATATATCTTTACCCGTTTTCCTTTTGTTGTAAATATTCCTCAACCATAGGATCAACAATCGTCGTGGTTCTGCGCCATTCCTTCGTTCCCTCTACCTTTGACGCGTTCTGCTTATGCTTTGCCAGGAATCTGGTCAGTGGGTAAATGTCAATCCAGATTTCATTATTCCCTTCCTTCTGGGATTCGTCAAAGATAAGCTGCAAGCCCCAATGCAGATGAGTTACCTCGATATTATTCACGTTTTCCTTGGTGGAATAGCCTGTATGTCCCATATAACCGATGACGTCCCCCGCAGTTACCACACTGCCCTCAGCCAGCCCCTCCGCATAGGGATAGTTCTGGCGAAGATGAGCATAGTAATAATACCGTCTGCCGTCAAAGCTTCGTATTCCGATTCTCCACCCTCCGTACTGATTCCAGCCCATTGCCTCCACAATTCCTGACTCAACTGCCATGATGGGTGTGCCCGTAAGCCCCATCATGTCATGTCCCAGATGCCTGCGTTTGTATCCATAGCTTCTGCTGACGCCGAAATCATCATAGTGGGTATAGTCAAAGCCACCGGCCAGGGGAAAATAGCCTTTCAGTCCATATACGGTTTCACCTGCAGCGCCCTTGCCCTCCGCCCGGTACTCTCCCACCAGACCTCCTATAGCTGCATCATAAGCTTCCCGGTAATAAGAGTAGTACTTGAGGTTTTCCGTCAGTTCCTCCATGGTCCTCTCCCCCTCTGCCAGCTCCTTTGCCGCCTTTTCCATGGTCTTCAGCGCTTTTTTGTCAAAGGCTCCCCCTGATTTTGCCGCAGTATAGGCAAGAAGCTCTACCCAGCAGATTTCGTGGTCTGTCCCATGGGTCTTCACATCCCAGTCATAGGCCTTGCACAAAGCCTCATAAGTCACCGTAAAATCCACCCATTTTATGTAATCCGTCTCCGTTGCCTGCCCATTGGCCTCGGTGCTGATGCTGCCCTTCCCGGCTTCCCCCCTGCCAAGCAACATGACCGCCAACAACAGCACCCCCACACACTCCGCCAGAATTCCCTTCAACAGCCTGTTCCGATATCCTCCCCGATTTATATTCTTCATCCCAGCTCCGGTTAAGATTTGTCGCTGTAATATATGAAAAAAGCGGTGAACTTATTCATTCACCGCTGTCATCATATCCATTCCGTTTCCCCTGCATACGCATTTCAAAACCGCATCTCACGAATCACCTTGCGCAGGGAAAGGATGCTGCCGGGGGACACCGACAATTCATCTACCCCCATCTTCAGGAAGGTCCCTGTCAGTTCCTTATCCGCGCCCAATTCACCGCAGATGCCTGCCCAGATTCCTTCTGCGTGAGCATTTTGAACCGTCATCTCTATCATCCGCAGCACTGCCGGATGATGGGGGTCATAAAACTCTTCCAAGCCCTGATTCTGGCGGTCAATGGCCAAGGTATACTGCGTCAGGTCATTGGTCCCGATGGAAAAGAAATCAACCTCCCGGGCCAGTTCTCTGCTCACCATCACCGCTGCCGGAGTCTCTATCATAATGCCCTGCTCCGGCTCCCCGTACTCGATTCCCTGGGAACGGAGCTCATTTCTTACCTCCTCGGTGATTTTTTTGATGCGCCTCACCTCTTCCACACCGGTAATCATCGGATACATAATGGCCAGATTACCAAAGGCTGCTGCACGAAACAGTGCCCGAAGCTGTGTCTTAAAGATTTCCGGCCACTTGAGGCAGATTCGGATGGCTCTGCAGCCCATGGCCGGATTTTCTTCCTTCTGAAGCCCAAAGTACCCACACTGCTTGTCTGCTCCGATATCCAGTGTACGAATGATGACCGGTTTTCCCGCCATGGTTTCCGCTGCCGTCCTGTATATTGCGAACTGCTCCTCCTCTGTGGGAAAGTTCTCTCTCTCCAGATATAAAAACTCGCTTCGAAACAGGCCGATGCCCTCCGCATCATTTTCCACAACTGCTGCAAGGTCCCTGATGTTTCCGATATTTGCAAACAGCTTGATTCTTTTTCCGTCGAGCGTGATATTCTCCTTTCCCTTCAGTTCCAGAAGGAGCCTTCTTTTTTCCTGTTCCTCCTCTCTTCTGGCTGTCATTTGTGCCAGCAGCTCCTCCTCCGGGTCCACATACAGGACACCTGCTGCACCATCCACGATTCCAAGTCTTCCATCCAGACTCTCCTCCGGGGAAATATCGGTTCCTACCAGCGCCGGTATGCCCATGGTTCTGGCCAGAATGGCCGTGTGGGAATTAGGGGAGCCGAATATGGTAACAAAAGACAGAACCTTCTCCTTATCCATCTGTACAGTCTCTGAAGGTGCCAGATCCTCCGCCACTACAATCACGGGCTCGTCGGAGGCGTTTTCCGTTTCGGCAGTACCCTGCAGATTGACAATAATCCGCTCCGTAATATCCTTTATGTCGGCGGCCCTTGCCCTCATATAATCATCCTGCATGGCAGCAAACATTTGGGAGAAATTATCTCCTGTTGCAGCTACGGCATATTCCGCGTTCACCCGGTTACTGCAAACGATATTATGCACAGATTCATTGTAATCCCCATCCTCCAGCATCATTCGGTGTATCTCGAAGATTGCGGCATTTTCTTCCCCAACCTCCTTCAGTGCTTTTTCATACAAGCCCTTGAGCTGGTCCATGGTTTCCTTTCTGGCTCTTTCATAGCGTGCAAGTTCTGCTTCTGTATCCTCAATCCTGGTGCGTCGCACCTGCTGCCGGCTCTTCTGATACACACTGATTCGGCCTATCGCAATGCCGCCAAAGACGCTCTTTCCTTTAAAAGTCTGCATTCGCACCTTCCCCTTTCCTTCCCTATAGTTTCTCTTTCATAAACTTGCTGACGGCCTCAAAGGCCTGTTCCTCATCCGCTCCCTCAAAGGTCAGGATTACTTCCTGTCCCTTCTTAACGCCGAGAGCCATAACCGTAAATATCCGTTTACAGTCTCCGGTTTTTCCGTTTGACCGAATCAGGATACTGCTTTCAAAGTCCTTGGAGACCTTTACCAGTTCCCCTGCCGGTCTGGCATGAATGCCCTCACTGTCTGTAATGATATATTTGAATTCTTTCATATTTTCACCCGTTCGTCAATCCACTTTCCATGCTGTCTTTCCACTGTTCCAACGTCTCTTTTTATTCCCCGGTGCTCCGTTAAGAAGATCCTGTTTCTATTCAATAATTCAGTGATTCTCATCTTACACCTTTCATTTTAATCTTATCTGTCTGCAGTCCACTCTCTCATATAATCTCCTTATCTCCTCTCCTGTGGCAAGATTTTCCGAAAAAGCACTGGCACTTCCCGCTGCAACCCCCATGCGGAAAGCATGACCATAATCCTTCTTTTCCATCCATCCTGCCATAAATCCTGCTACCATGGAATCTCCTGCACCGACACCGTTTATCAGTTTCCCCCGGGGTGCCGGTGCCATATATACGGAAGAATCCTCCGCAACCAGAACAGCTCCCGCGCCGGCCATGGAAATCAGTACATTCCGGGCTCCCATCTCTTGCAGGCGGCGTCCGTAGGGAATCACCGCCTCCCCGGGGCTGATGTCCACACCAAATATTTCCCCCAGTTCATGATGATTTGGTTTAATCAGTACCGGATGCAGCTCCAACACATTCATAAGCAGCTCCTTCGTGGCATCCACCACCACCTGAACTCCTTTTCCCTGCAGGCTCTCCATAATTTCACGATAGATGTCTGCAGACAAGGAAAAAGGTACGCTGCCTGAAAGAAAGAGTACATCCCCTTCCTTCAGCCTCCCAATCTGCCTCATCAACTGCTCTGTCCCGGATTTATGAATAACAGGTCCCCTGCCGTTTATTTCTGTTCCCTCCACAGATCTCAATTTAAAATTGATTCTTGAAAAGCCCTCCTTCAGCCGGATAAAATCTGTCAGGACTCCCGTTTCCTCCAGCCTGCGTGCAATTTCATCTCCGCTAAACCCTGCCACAAAGCCCAGTGCCGTACTGGCAAGCCCCAGGTTTTTCAAGACAATTGACACATTGATTCCCTTTCCCCCGGGAAGAATGTACTCCGCAGACGACCGATTGGTAATCCCAAGCTCAAAATCCTGCACATCCACAATGTAATCCAGGGATGGATTTAATGTTACCGTATAAATCATTCCGACACCTCTCCTTTGCACTTTTCCTATAAATAAACCTTATCATCCTGTGTGTTCAAATGCAATCACTACTATGTTTTCCTGTTTCAGACATAAAAATACACCGAAAAGGATTTTCCTCTCCGGTGTATCTTTTGATGTAATTACATTTCCGGTTCAATCAGGCCGTAAGTATCGCCCTTGCGCTTATAAACCACATTTACCTGATCGCTTTCTGCATTGATGAACACAAAGAAATTATGTCCCAGCAGTTCCATCTGAATGCAGGCATCCTCGGGGTACATGGGCTTGATGTCAAACTTCTTGGAGCGGACAATCTTTATATCTTCCTCGTCCATATACTCATTTTCCATGTACATTCTGCTGAAAGAAGCTGCCGCCTGCTGCTTGTCCACAATCTTGTTCTTGTATTTCTTCAGCTGTCTTTCAATAATCTCTTCCACCAAATCAATGGAAACATACATATCATTGCTCACCTGCTCCGAGCGGATGATATTGCCTTTCACCGGTATCGTTACTTCAATCTTCTGACGATCCTTCTCCACACTGAGAGTTACATGAGCCTCTGTGTCAGGATTAAAATACTTTTCCAGCTTTCCGATTTTTTCCTCTACTGCCGACCTTAATCCGGGTGTTACCTCAATATTTTTGCCTGAAATAATAAACTTCATACGGTCTCACTCCTTCGATTTTTATTGTATAAACATTATACCATATTCGTTCACGGATTTGCAACAATTTAGAAAATATTTATATTGTTTTTGACATTGAATCTGTCAATAGCATTTTTGACATTTGTCGACAAATTCCAATTTTTATTACATCTTCACAAAACAAACGTTCCTCAATTTCGTCTGATTTGCGGCTTTAATTTTGCCACAAATGCTGTGGATAATGTGTATAACTTGGTGTATAAATCACTTTTGTTAGTTTTACGGGCTTTTTGCTTGTGGATAACTTTTTACTTTTTTTAAATTTAACCTTCTCGGTTTTTCGACACTCTTTTGTGTTTTGTACAAATTGCACATACTAAGAAGGTCAATGGTACTTTGTTCCCTATGGTAATATTTAGACAACTTTAGAAATATTCGTTGCTATTTCTGTATATAGCTCCCCGCCGCCACAGCCGCATTTGCTCCGTCTGCCACAGCTGTAATAATCTGACGCAGGGGCTTTTTTCTCACATCTCCCGCCACATAAAGTCCCGGAATACCGGTAGCACAATCCTCTCCGGCGAGGACATATCCTCCCTCGTCACATTCCACCAGGTTTCGCACCAGGTCGGTGCCGGGACGGATTCCCACCGCGATAAAGACTCCTGACACTGCCAGGTCTGAAACCTCTCCTGTATCTACACTTCTTATGAGGAGATTTTCCACTGCTTCCTCCCCCCTGATTTCCTCCACCGTAGTGTTGTAAAGAATTTCTACATTGGCAAGACCTTTCACTTCCCCCTGCAGAATTTCCGCTCCGCGGAAGGAATTTCTCCTGTGAATCAGGTATACCTTTTGGCATATCCCGGCAAGATAAATGGCATCCTCCAACGCGACATCTCCGCCGCCCACCACAGCCACGGTTTTTCCTTTAAAAAAGGCACCGTCACAGGTGGCGCAGTAAGAAACCCCCATTCCGGAAAGCTCTTCCTCACCGGGCACGCCCAGATGGGCATGCACCGCCCCCGTTGCAAGAATCACCGTCCTGGCCTCATACTCCGATTCTGCAGTGCGAACCACCTTGACAGCTCCCCTGTCAATGATTTCCTCTACCTCTTCTTCTTTAAACTCTACTCCCAGCCTGTCTGCATGGGCGCGAAACTGCATGCCCATATCAAAACCATTGATTCCGGGCAGTCCGAGATAATTGTCCACCTCATAGGTATTTAACACCTGCCCACCGCTCATGGGCGCCTTTTCCAGCACCAACAGATTTAATCCTGCGCGTTTTGCATATACTGCTGCAGACAGCCCTGCAGGTCCGGAACCGATAATCATCAAATCGTACATAACATTCTCTCCATTCTTAAGTACCAGTTACTTACAGTATAGCCTGTCCGCCATAGAAATGCAAGTTGTGGCAAAGGCCAATCCGTGGTAATATAGAATTGCCGCCAAAGAAAAGCAGGCGGCTCGAAAGCGAGGTTACAATGAATACCAACACCAAAACTGTTCTCATCACAGGTGCATCCCGAGGGATTGGCCGGGCGGCTGCGGAATGCTTTGCGAAGGCCGGATACCGCCTGTTCCTTACCTGCAATCAATCCATAGGGGATTTGAAGGTTCTTGCAGATGACCTGATTAGTCAATATGGTATTTCCTGTGAGATTTTCCAGACAGACATGGGCTGCGAGGCTGACGTGGCAGGGCTCTTTCAGGGCATCGATGAATTGGATGTACTGGTCAACAACGCCGGTATCGCTCACATCGGCCTCCTGACGGATATGACCTCCGACGAATGGCATCGCATACTGGCAGTCAATTTAGATTCCTGTTTCTACACTTGTCGGGCAGCCATCCCGCTGATGCTGAAGAAACACAGGGGAAAAATCATCAACATCTCTTCCGTCTGGGGAACCCAGGGCGCCTCCATGGAGGTTGCCTATTCCGCTTCCAAGGGTGGCATGAATGCCTTCACAAGGGCACTGGCCAAGGAACTGGCTCCCAGCAATATCCAGGTGAATGCCATCGCCTGCGGCGTCATTGACACCGCCATGAACAGCTGCCTGACACCCGAGGACAGGCATGCACTCCGGGAAGAAATTCCCGCCGACCGTTTTGGCACTCCGGAGGAGGTAGGGCAACTGGTTCTCCAGCTTGCCGGCTCTCCCGAATTTCTGACAGGTCAGATTATTACAATGGACGGCGGATGGTTCTGACCCTCCGCCGCCTTTTGCTTCCTCATGAAAATCTGTTGTACCATTCCACATACTGCAGTTCCCGGAGTTCCTCATGAAAATCCGATTTCCTCTGCTACCGCTGCCACATCCGTGTGAGGCACCAGGGAATCCACGATTCGCTGCATTTCCTCCTTCGTCCTTGCATCTCTGCAACGCATAATCAGTTGCTCCTTCTCTGCCTCCGTCAAACCGGCGTAGCCCTTCATGGCAGGCTCATTCATGGCAAGACTCATTCCAAATCCAAGCGGTAGATTCTGTATTCCCGCACCTGCTTCCGTAATCCCGTTCAAATCCATTTGCACACCTCATTTCTCCTGTTCCCACCACAGCCAACGCTGTTTATAACAAAGGGACAGCTGCCATCAGCCGCCCCTTGCATGATTAGGATGTGCAAAAAACAAAAAATTATAACCGGGCCATAGCCGTCTTTTTCTCAGCCTCATCAATATCCCGGTAACCGTACATTGCCACACTGTTACACATGATATCATAGGCAGGATTCCTTCCGCTTCTGGCATACTCCACTATGTATCTTCCATACAACTCCAGCATCTTATCAGAATAAGTACCGATTTCCCCGCGAAGATAAGTCTCATAAGAGGTGTTAAAGGGATTGTCTTCATAGGTATGAATGCTTCTGGCATTGTCTGCCAGAGCAGGATATTGCTCTGCAAATTCCTCCATCCACTTCACCTGCATACTACAGACTTGCTCTATAATATTCTTTTTCTCCTCCGTCAGCTTCGGGAAATGCTTCTCCAGCTCCTTATATTTCTCCGGAGCCGTACTTTCCATCATCCGGCCGTATTTTTCCTCAATCAGATTATGTCCCAGATTAATCTCCCTGTGAAAATCATAGAGATACTGCAATAGCATGGGACGGCTCCAGGTAAGATACTGGCTTTTTCTCATAATCGAAAAGGTTGGCCAGTCATTCTGACAGCTTGCCCTGCCCCCCTCATTATGCACCTTGTCAAAGGCTTCAAACTCCAGTTTTGCAATGTCTTCCACAAGCATCTCATCAGACTTTTCTGCAAGCATCGACTTATATACCAGCTCTTCGCTGTGTGCATCCAGGTAGAAATCAATGTCACTGATAATATCCCTGGCATAGAGCTCCCTGGCAAAATATTCTCCCAGCTGCTCTGACAACTGCTTCAGTTCCTCACAATTTCTCTCCGGCTCCTTCAAAAGCTCTGCCATTCTATGCAGAAACTCATCCACCTGTCTGCCGCCCTCCGTCTCCAGCAGGCATCTGTGAAGCCACTTATCATGTGGCGGATATTTCCCATCAATATAAATCTGAAGACGCATGGCTTCTCTCATGCCGTCCCACAGCATCATCCCGGCTGTGAATTTCTCACCCCGCTCCAGACTTCTTGCGAAATTATATTCTGCTGCCTGGGCATATTTGGCAGCCGCCTCCGCCAGCTTTACATAATAGATATCCTCAGGATACCCCCCTTTCAGGCGATTCCGAAAATCCGTAAAAATCCCCTCATCATCCCGGAATACCCTGCCGTTTACCGCTGCTGCCAGAGAGTAATCATTGACCTCCCGCCAGGGAATCTCCTCATAGCGTTCCGCTCCCACCAGTCCTTTATAAAATTCCGAAATCCGGATTACCCCTCTCCTGTTCCTGCCATTTACTCTGGGCGCTCTACGGTATCCTTTGAACTCCGTTGGTAAAGAATCATATGCCTGTTGAAGCTCCTCTCCAATCTGCTCCCAGGTCTCATCCGTCACCCACAAGCAAAAATCCGGTCCCCAGTCATGGTCCCTAGATGTCTGGTCATCATAGCCGAAACAATCTGAGCCCCGTCCCACCAGGCCCACGGCAATCCTTCCTTCATACTCTCCGAACTTTTCCGCTATCATGGGCTTTCCGAAGGCTTCATAATATTCCTCGGAAAGCCTGATTCCCACACCTGTCTCTCTCATTCTGCATCTCCGATTTCCGATGGAGCACTGTCAAAATCACGGCTGCCATCCATGTTTTCCT
>JBJENR010000019.1:0-2614 GCA_051880315.1 Acetatifactor sp. | reverse complement strand
TCTCCGATTTCCGATGGAGCACTGTCAAAATCACGGCTGCCATCCATGTTTTCCTGTTTTCCTGTTTTCCACTTCACTGTTTCATGTTATCTGCCACAAGCTTATTGTTTCTTCTTTTCCGTCTCACGCTTTCTGTTTCACGCCTCCTGTCTTGCATTTTCTGCCGCCTCACTACCTGTCCATGTCCCTCTGTGCCGGGTCCTCCCGCAGTTTCCCGTCTGCATCGAAACGAGAGCCATGGCAGGGACAGTCCCAGCTGTTATCATCCGGATTCCAGGTCAGTTTACAACCCATATGAGTACATCTGGCACAGGTCTGACCCTCCCAGGGAACGAAAAATCCCTTTGTCAGTCCCGCAGCACTTTCTGCCAGGTCACTGAAAAAATTCGCCATGCCCGACTGGGGGCGCAATCGCTGAGGCGTAAAAACCTTCTCCCAGGAATTTTTTTTACCCTGAAGCATATCCGTCAACAGCAGAGCCGTCACCATGGAGGAAGTCATCCCCCACTTTCCGAAACCGGTTGCCACATACCAATTGCTCTTCCAGACGGAATATCTCCCGATAAAAGGGACACCGTCATGTGGCATACAGTCCTGGGCGGACCATTCCGCCACCACCCTGCCTTCCGGGAAATACTTGCATGCAGCTGCCTTCAGGCTTCCATAGGCTCCGCCCTGACGATTCTTTCCCGTGCGATGGGAATTGCCTCCGAGCAGTAAAATATCTCCTGTACTCCGAAGGGATAAGCCGTCGCTCTCCGCACAAAGATACATTCCTTCCGGCCACTTACTCCCTTCGGCAAAACGATTAGCGTACCCTGCTCCGTCCTGTGCCTCCGAGGCTTGTTTTCTCTCCAGCGCTATCACATAGCTTCTCTCCTGGTGTTGTCGCAAAAAATAGAAACCGGGGACATTTCTGAAGGGATAATGTGTGGCAAAAATAACCTGATTTGCCAGAAATCTTGCCCGTTCTGTCCCTACCATACCTCCCCTCACCACCGTCACGGGACTCTGTTCAAATATTTCCAGCTGTTCTGCCAGACTGCGGATAAACTTCAGCGGATGAAAACATGCCTGATTTTCAAAACAAACCGCTCCCGCCGTCTGAAAGGGAAGCTCCGGACTATCTGTAAAATATGCGGAAATCCCCAATTCTGCTGCCACCCGGGCCTCATCCAGAAGCTGTCCGGATTCCTTTCTGGAATAGAGGTATGCAGGAACTCTTTCAAAGTCACAGTCGATTTTCTGGTTCCTTATCAGATTCTCAAATTCATCAATGGCTCTTTGATTTGCGTCCGCATACAGCTTTGCTTTTTGCCAGCCAATTTCCTCCACCAATCTGCTGTATATGAGACCGTGCTGGGAAGTGATTTTTGCCGTGGTTCGTCCGGTCTGACCGCCGGCAATCCTGTCCGCTTCCAACACTGTCACCTTCAACCCTGCCTGTTGTAGCTTCCAGGCAGTGAGGATTCCAGCCATGCCTGCCCCGATGACAACCACATCCCTCTGATAGAGGCCTTCGGCAGCTCTCCTCCTCGGTATATGCACTTCTTCCATCCACAATGATTCCATTTACCTTATCTCCCATTTTATTACCACGCGCTACATTCACTCATGTTCCAAACTTATTCACATGCAGAATTCATTCGCATTTAAACTCACTCGTTGTAATAGTATGGTCGAACAGGGGTAAAAATAAACCTGTATCGTTCCCGGTCTTAGTCTAATATCAATTCCACGGGACAGTGGTCGGAACCAAAGATCTCCGTATGAATTTCAGCCCCTCTCATTCGCTCCTTCAGATTCTCTGACACCAGAAAGTAGTCAATACGCCAGCCTGCATTCTTCTGCCTTGCCTGAAAACGATAGGACCACCAGCTGTATATTTCCTTTTTATCGGGATAAAAATATCGGAAGCTGTCCACAAAGCCACTGTTTAAGAGCTCTGTCATCTTAGCACGTTCCTGATCCGTAAAACCGGCATTGTTGTGATTGGTCTTGGGGTTCTTCAGGTCAATCTCCTGATGAGCCACATTCATGTCACCACAGACAATGACACCCTTCTTTTCGGCAAGCCCGCACAGATACGCCCGGAAAGCATCCTCCCAATCCATACGGTAATCCAGACGCTTCAGCTCATCCTGAGAATTGGGGGTATACACGGTTATCAGATAATAGTCAGGATATTCCAGCGTGATGACACGCCCCTCATTGTCATGCTCCTCGATTCCCAGACCATAGCAGACGTTTAAGGGTTCTTCTTTTGCAAAAATTGCCGTGCCGGAATACCCCTTTTTCTCCGCATAATTCCAATACTGATGATATCCCGGCAGGTCCATCTCAATCTGTCCCGCCTGGAGCTTGGTCTCCTGCAGGCAGAAGAAATCTGCGTCCAGTTTTGTAAAATCCTCCATAAAGTTTTTACCCATTACGGCACGAAGCCCGTTGACATTCCATGAAATAAATTTCATCCTTTATCCTCCCGCGTTTTTCGTTTCTATATTCAACGTCGTTCTCCGCACTTAGTATAGCAGATAACAGACTTCTGTGCAACGAGCCCACCCCGCTTTCGAAATTGCGTTCCTGCTACATAACAATGCATATATAAGGCATG
>JBJENR010000018.1:0-5158 GCA_051880315.1 Acetatifactor sp. | reverse complement strand
TGGACACCGAGATCCGAAATCCACAGAAGTTTATCTTCATGTCAGCAACAAATCCTTTATGGGCATCCGCAGTCCTTTTGACAGGAAGGATGGTACAGCCAATGGATAAACCCACAGTACAGGATATTTTTCACCGTTTTTATCCGGCATACCTTGATCAGCATTCACCTTCCCCTGTACAGGCAAAGGTTGCACATAACATCATGAACTGCAAGACCGGTGCCTATGGTGCAAATGTATGTGTATGTGAGGATTGTGGCTCCGTGCAGATTCATTACAATTCCTGCCGCAACCGCTGTTGTCCCATGTGTCAGGCTATTCCGAAAGAGATGTGGATGGATGCACGCAGGGAGGATGTCCTTGAAGCTCCCTATTTCCATCTGGTTTTTACTGTTCCTGATATTCTAAATCCGGTCATTTACAGTAACCAGAAGCTTCTTTATGATGCATTATACCATGCAACCTCTGCAACCATCAGTGAACTGGCTGCCGACCGGGAACATCTCGGTGCAAAGGTGGGATACATCTGCATTTTACACACATGGGGTTCTGAAATGAACTTTCATCCCCACATTCATACCATCCTGCTGGGTGGAGGACTGACTTCCAACAACCGGTGGAAGGACAATGGTGAAAATTTCTTTCTTCCCATCCAGGTCATTTCTAAAGTGTTCCGCGGAAAATATATGGAGGAACTAAAGAGGCTGTGGGAAGAGGATAAACTGGTATTTCATGGTACAGCTGAAAAGTTCCGTAACCATTATACATTCAAAGAACTCCTGAATTCCTGTTATGGTATGGACTGGGTTCCTCATTGCAAAAAGACTTTCAATGGTGCCGGGTCAGTAATTAAATACCTGGGCAAATATACTCACCGTATTGCCGTCAGCAATCACCGCATCGTCCGTATGGACGATGATACCGTTACCTTTTCGGTAAAGGATTACCGTAATGAGGGGCAGTGGAAGGAACTGACCATTTCGGGGGTAGAGTTTGTTCGTCGGTTTCTCATGCATGTACCACCAAGGCGTTTTGTCCGTATCAGGCACTATGGGCTACTATGTTCCCGTACAAAGAATCAGAAGCTCACTCTTTGCAGAAATCTCCTTGGATGTAAGAAGTATCTTTCCAGGCTTCGTGACATGGAAATGCCTGAAATACTGGAACATCTTTATGGCATCAAAGTTTGTGTGTATAAAGCATGTGGTGGACATCTCGGGAAGCCACAGATGAGAATACCACTGCGGTGTAAAGAGCAACATCTCACACTTTCAAAAGCCTCAGTCCCTGAGGTTTGTTTGCCATGCCCATTTTCAGTATTTTCTTGAATTTCTGTAGCTTTCACACTGAAAATCTTATATAATTATGGATAGGAACAAAGAATTGAAAGTCCATAGGCTATGACTACACGGACGCTTACTTTGTTCAATTAGGTCAAATCGAAAATGGAGTAAACGAAGGGGCAGTTTCCTGCAATGTCAAAGCTGCTTTTTCGTTTACCCCATCATCGATTGTAACCTAAAGAACTTTTTTCGATAACAAAATTAAATATGAAGGAGTAGAAAATGAGTTTACATATTGAACCTTTTGTGGCTAATGATTCTAACATTGAAGGACTTAAAATAATTAGTGCCAAAATGTCAACCGATGATCGTGGAACAGTTCGTGAATTGTTTCGTGGTAGCGTATATTTTGAAGTTCTTCCGGAGACAGTAACAGGATGGAAGCAGATTAACTTAACCAGAACCAAGAAGGGTGCTGTTCGTGGACTTCATGGTGAGGCAATGTCCAAGCTGGTTACTGTAGCATATGGCTCTGTTTTCGGTGCGTATGTTGATACAAGACCTAACAGTAAGACTTTTGGTGCTGTTCAGACTGTACATATAACACCTGGCGTTCAAGTGTTTGTCCCTCAGGGCGTATGTAATGGTTTTCAGGCACTGGAAGATACAGAATATCTATATTTCTTTGACAATGAATGGGCTCCTGAAATGCCCGGTACAGCACTTTGCCCATTGGATGCTGAACTTGGTATCAAGTGGCCGATCTCTATTGATACTAGTGATCTTACTCAGATTTCTGAGAAAGATTCTAAGGCTCCAACTCTTAAGGAGCTTCGTAAGATTCTTGGGATGAATTGATTAAATTAAAAGTTGGATTTTTAGCTTATTGTTGGAAGATAATTTTTCTTTTGTAACGATAAGAAGGGGCAATTTCGGTAACAACTTCCTTTAGGAAAAGATGAGATGGATATGATAGTTGGTTTTGCATTTGTTATGGTGTAGGGTGTATTTCGCTCTGCGAGACTAAAAGTAGACTAAAAATATTAAAAAATTCGATTGGAAAATAGGAATACTTGTGGTATTATATGTGTAGGATATAACTGTAATGCATTACAGTTTTGGTCTGGGCGTAAGCTCTTTGGACCACCGCAGGCGGGAAGAATTTCCCGCCATTTTTACTATTATGAGAGTTTTGGAGGAGTTAATGAAAGAACTCAGTGTATTTATAGATGAATCAGGAAACTTTGGAGAAATAACCGAACGACCTGCGTATTATTTGGTGACGCTTTTGTTTCATGACCAGAAGAATGAAAATAGGTTAAGCAAGTCAAATTTTTAATTTGAGGTATTGACCTTAAAGTTAACTGTAATGATAGTATGCCTTTGCAAGGAGGTATTAGATATGACAATCAAAGAGTTTTCCCTGTTATGCAGCTGTACCACGCAGACATTGAGGTACTACGATAGTATCAATTTACTCAAGCCGGCAAGAGTAGATCAGTTTTCGGGGTACAGATATTATGATAGTGAACAGGCATTGGATTATGTCAAAATCAAAAATCTTCAAGAGGCTATGTTTTCAATCGAAGAAATAAAAGAACTTCTTGAGTGCGATGATGATGAAATTGCCAAAGCCTTTGACGTGAAGATTGCAGAGCAGGAAGCCAGATTAGAAAAAATAATACAGATTCAAATGTCATATCGAAATGATTATATGAAGATGCAGGAAATGATTAAAAAGACCCGGGATAAGATTAACGAAAGTGTTGGCAACTATGATGCAGCTAAAGAGTATGGGATATCACATGAGTATTACAGAACAATTATTGAAAAAATGAATGCGCAATACGAACAGGCTATGTCAGAGCAAAGAAACGAAAACTTCAGATTTGTTGAACTGAATAGTAATGGTATGGAATCTGAGGCTGAGAATCCAATGAGAGAAGGAAATCATGCAGTTGTATTTGAGGAGAGCGGATGGGAGAATACTTCAGAGATTCTGGAAAAACTTCCTATGTTGGAAGGCAAGTACATTCTTTACTTTGAACTCAACGATGAAAAGTGGACTTATAATGACTTCTGTATTGTTGTAATAAGTATTGTGCAGGATAGAAATAGAGATAGAAACATGAATATTGAATGTACACGTCGTAGGAGTAAGGATGGTAAGAATCACTTTTGGCTGCTCAAGCAATAAACTTCAATAGAATGATTTTGTATCTATGCAAAGAACCCGACAGCTTCCGGTTTTTCTTTATCTCTGCACCCATACAATTGACCTTTGGTCAATTGTCATCCCTCGCTCTAAAGAACTCGGTCAATCAGTATTTGTGGGGAGCTCACAGTATGAAAAAAATTGCAAAAATTATCAGAAGAATATTGATTATATTGCTTGCTGCTCTGATGCTATTCACGCTTGTAACCTTCGTAATTCATCGTGTTAAAACTTCAAAGGAGCTGGAATTGCTTAAAGAGAAAGGATATTTTAACCCAATTTCGGTGGGAGATTATTCTTTGAATGTTGCTATATTTGGAAATGAAGACGGTGGTCACACGATTGTGTCACTGGCGGGGCTGGGAATGGGAGATTATTCTATTACTGAAAGAGAGATGACTTCAGCCCTTGAGAATGATAACATGGTTGTTTTTATTGACCGTGCGGGCTATGGTTTGAGTGATGATACTGACAACGAAATGACAATTGAATATATTGTTGAGGACTATCGCAGTGCACTGAAAAATGCAGGCATAGATGCACCATATATCCTGATGCCGCATTCCATAGGTGGAGCTTATGCAAACTACTGGGTAAGCAAGTATCCCAATGAAATCGAAGCGGTTGTTTTC
Source organism: Acetatifactor sp. (assembly GCA_051880315.1). Lineage (GTDB taxonomy): Bacteria > Bacillota > Clostridia > Lachnospirales > Lachnospiraceae > Acetatifactor. The sequence continues at coordinate 1,028 of JBJENR010000018.1, read as the reverse complement.
TTGGATGGCACTCAATTAAGCGATGCGGTTTTTGATGAAAACTCTTTGGCTTTCGTTGGATACAAAGACAAGTTAATCTCATTCCTTGCCAAACTTGGTTATGGAAGATATATGCTGAGAGATAACTATTGGCTTCTTCCGGACAATTACTCAGAAGAAGAACAGAAGCTTGCCGATGCTCTTCAGTTGAGAACCGAACATTCCATTGCGCTTGCCTCCGAGGGTTACCTACATGACCGAAATTTACAGGATGCATGGAGCGCGATTGTTACGAATGATATTCCGAAGCTGTATATTTGCTCAAGCTGGGGGATTCAGACAAAGAAAGACCTGACAGAATATCTGGAATGGTTTGGCAGGCTGAAAGAGAAGAATCATTTTGAAATAACCTCTCTTACAGAAATTTCCGATGAGAAATTTCAGGAGCAGATTGACGAATTTGAGAAATTCAGACAGGATATCATCTATCCCTATGCCGAGAAAATGGGTAACTGTAAGGTCGTCCTTTTACCCGGAGATCATGCGATATATGAACAAAAGCCCGAGGAATGCGGTAAAATTGTCAAAGAGTTTATTGATGGTTTGGACAGATAAGTAAGAATTTGATGGGCTATTTGGTGGAAATAATTTACAGAATAAATACCCAGCAATGAAGTCAGAGGCGGGGCATGGAGAAGGAAACCCTCCTTTTTGCAAGTTTGCTGGGATACCGAAAACATTCGATTCCAGTTTCGGGCACAATTAAAAATGGCCTCAAATCATTGAATATCAATGGTTTGGGGCTTTATTATTTTTTAGAAAAGTGATGCATACAGATGTAATACCTTATTATTTTGTGTATAATATAAATGAACATGACACACAGGTGTCGTGTTACAGGTGGTATGATAAATCAGGAAGAGAAAGCGATATGAAAATAGATAGACTTATTGGTATTCTTTCCGTGCTTTTACAGGAAGAGAAAGTTACCGCGCCGGAATTGGCAGAAAGATTTGAGGTTTCAAGAAGAACAATAAACAGAGATATTG
>JBJENR010000017.1:0-1506 GCA_051880315.1 Acetatifactor sp. | reverse complement strand
CACCTATATGAGTAAGATGTTTGACAATCTGCGCGAAGGGGATGACTATGACAAGATAAAGGCCTGTGTGCATATCGGAATTCTGGATTTTGCACTGTATGAACAAGGCAGCACCGACAGGACGAAAGAATTTTACAGCGATTACAGAATCCTGAACACAAAGACCTATCAGGGCTTTACGGACAATTTTGTAATCAAGGCTCTGATGCTGGGGAATATGGAAAATGCCTCCAGGGAACAGAAGGAAGACTATGGAAGTGTGTATTACTGGGCAAAGCTTTTTAAAGCGAAGACGTGGGAGGAGCTGCGAATGATTGCGAAGAACAATGAGAGAATGGAATCCCTGGTAAACACGGCAAGCCGGCTGTCGGGAGACAGAAGCGTGCAGGAAGCCTGTGAAGCGAGAATCATGCACCGGCTGGATATCAATACCCTGGAACACAGGATACAGGAAAGAGATTTGACTATTGATACATATCTGCACAGGCTTCAGAAGAAAGAGGAAATGATTGAAAGTTTCGAACAGGACATGCAGAAGAAGGATGAAATGATCGATACCTACGAACAGGACATCCTAAAGAAGGATGAACTTATTGAAGAGCAAGCCAGTCTGCTGAAGGAAAAAGACAATTTATTGGAAGAAAGAGCGAGTCTACTGGAGCAAAAGGAAGATGAGCTACGAAAATTAAAGCAAAAGCTGGCACAATACGAGGCATGACCAAGGGGCAATCCCGATAATGCTCCTGTTCAGAACAAGCTCATTTGTTCATAGTCCGTCTGTCTTTCCAGAAGGCAAGGCTCTTTTTTCAATAATTCAGAAATGGAACTTTCGTTCAGAATCCACCGGGTAATCTCCTCTTCTTCCAAGATCAGAGGCATTCTGTCATGTACAGGCTTCATAGAAGAATTTGCCGCTGTCGTGAGAATTACAAAATGATCCCCGTCCTCATAACGGTTATAGCATCCCGCCATAAAAAGTACCGGTGCATCCATGCGCTTAAAAATATTCTTTTCCTTTTTACTGTTCCACTCGTAAAAATGAGTAGCAGGAATCACAATTCTCCTACTTCTGATTCCTTCCCTAAAGCTTGGTTTATCAAGGGCTGTCTCGCTTCTTGCATTAAAAATAACTGAAGTGGGCCCGGGGAATCCCCAACGCAGTGTTTTGCAACATAACCCTTCCTCGTCCTGCATCAGGATGGGCGCAAGCTCCATTGGATGAATATCTTTGGCTACAAGTTGTATATTGGCAATTGCATTATCTCGCTTGATTTTTTCATTAACTTGTCGGATGACTCTTTCTATTTCTTTTGCTGTGTCGTCATCCACATAATATCGTCCGCACATAATATACATTTCCTCTCATGAACATCCTTGTTTCAAAAGTCCTACTTAATATATCGTATTTCCCATAGGATACACCCTGCTACCAGCAAATATACCAATAAGGTAACCATCTTTTTTGCTTCGGTAGTATATAGCTTATCTGTAACCGGTCTGATAACC
>JBJENR010000016.1:0-25318 GCA_051880315.1 Acetatifactor sp. | reverse complement strand
GATCTGGTGGCTATCGCCATTGCCCTGGCCAACTCCCCGAAGCTGTTGCTGGCAGATGAACCTACGGGTAGTGTGGATGTGAAGACTGCCAATTATATTTTTGATGTATTCTCTGAGCTGAACAAGGCAGGACAGACGATTCTGATTGTGACACACGATGTTGCCCTTTCCAAGAAGGTTAAGAGAGTGGTAGCCATAAGAGACGGAAAGATAAGCAGCGAGAGAGTGCTGAAGGAGGCTTATGCGGACCGACTTCAGGAGAGCTCCATCGACTGGAGGCAGGAGGATACCCAGGACGAATATGTCATACTGGACCGCGCGGGCAGACTGCAGATACCCTCAGAGATTCTGCAGAGCCTGCAACTGAAGGACAACAAGGTTTGTATCGGATGTCACGACGGCAAGGTAGTGATATCCAATCCGGAATCAGAATAAATAAGGATAGAAGCTTTTATGAAGAATGAAGCACCGATATTGGTAAGAACTCCCAATCCTGTCATTCCGGCTGATTTTCCCGAGCCGGATGTCATCCGGGTGGAGGATGCCTATTATATGTTGAGCACCACACTGCATTTTTTGCCGGGGGCAGTAATTCTGCGCTCCTATGACCTGATGCAATGGGAGATTGCAGGTTATGTATTTGATAGCTTTGAGGGAACGGAGGAGGCGAGAATGACCAATGAACGCAGCAATTACGGCTGCGGAATGTGGGCAGGCTCCCTCAGCTGGCACAAGGGCAGATTTTATGTATCTTTTGCTGCAAAGGAAACCTGTAAAACCTATTTCTATTCAGCGGAAAGTGTAGAGGGTCCGTGGGATAGGACCTGCATTGATTTTTACTTTCATCACGGCTCCCTGTTTTTTGATGAAGACGACAGGGTATACCTGGTCTTTGGTCACAGGGAATTGTGGATCCGGGAGCTGCTTCCGGACTTAAGCGGTCTGAAGCAGGGGGGATTTGCCAGAAGGGTGCCCCTGGAGGGCGAAAGCATCTGGGAAGGAACCCATTTCTGCAAAATCAGAGGAAAATATTATCTCTTTGCAGTGAATCTGTCGGAAGATGGCTTAGGAAGAAAAATACAATATTGCTATCACAGTGACTCTCTGGAGGGGGAATTCCTTGGGGGACCGGTACTGGATGACGATATGGGCTTGCGGGATTGCAGCGTGGCTCAGGGCGGTATTGTGGAAACCAATGACGGCCATTTTTTTGCCATGCTCATGCAGGAGCGGGGAGCTGTGGGGCGATGCCCGGTATTGGTTCCCGTGAAATGGGAGGGGGATACTCCGGTATTCGAAAAAGACGGAAAAGTACCCTTGACGGCGGAAAATGTGAGCAACAGACCCTATTACCGCTATGAGCCCCTATATACCTCAGATGATTTTTCCTATCGGGAAAAGGACGGGGGATGGAAGCTGAAGAAACAGTGGCAATGGAATCATGAGGCCAATCCTGCACTCTGGGGAATTCAGCATGAAGGCGGTCTGTGCATCACCACGGGAAAGGTTTGTACCAATGTAACCCAGGCAGTCAACACTCTCACCCAGAGACTGTTTGCTCCGCGGAGCGCAGTGGAGGTGACCCTGGATGCTTCCGACTTGAATGAAGGGGATTATGCGGGACTCTGCGTACTACAGGGCTGCTATGGAATGATTGCGGTGACACGAGAGCTTCGCAGGTATTATCTGGTTGTCCTTGAGAGAGAAGCCACGGAGAAGAACCGACGGAGTCTTTCCGCCGACTATATGCCGGGCATTGTGAAGGAGAAGATAAGCCTTGCCACACCGGTGGTACGGCTCAGGCTGGAGGCTGCTCTGGAAAAGGGCAGGGACTCGGTGATTTTTTCTTATCGTGAGCCCTTGGAAGGCGGAAAATGGAGACAGGCAGGTGGGGAGCATCTGCTGTATTTTGGCAGGGATCATCTCGCCGGAAGCAGATGCGGATTGAGTATTTTTGCCACAAAAAAAGCAGGCGGTTCAGCCCTGTTTCAGGACTTTTTCTATGAGTGCAAATTGTAAGTATTGTTTTTCTCGCGGTATTCGCTGGGTGTACAGCCCTTGGCCTGCTTAAACACACGGTTGAAGGTGGAGATGCTGGGGAAACCGGATTGCAAAGCCACCTCTGTGATGGAAAGATCAATCTGCTCCAGAAGCTCTTCCGCCACCTTAATGCGCCGATGACAGATATAGGCGCAGAAGGTATAGTTTGTGTATTGCTTAAACAAACGTGAAAAGTGGTATTTGCTGAAGCCAATGGAGCTGGCAATCTCATCCAGATTCAGGTTGTCCATATAGTGAGAGTCAATATAGTCCATCACCGTATTGAACTTGTCTACATATTCCTTCTGCTTGTGTCCCCGGATATTGGAGAACATTTCGATGTTGTCGATGTGGTTTGTTCCAATCTTTACAAAGAGATTGAGCAGGAGAGAGTAAATGGTCAAATCTGCAAACTGGCTTTTGGTAAAGTATTCGTTCCGCATCTGAACCAGAATTTCGTATACATCATCGTAAATGTTGGGATAGGTAGCGCGGGTGAGGTGTATGGGGCTGGTCAGGATGGATTGAATGCTGGCGAAGCCGTGGAGCCTGGCAAAGGCGGACAAATCAAATAAAAAGACGAAACGGTTGCCGGATTCCGGCGCTTTCAGGGCATGCAGCTCCCCGGGAGGAATGATGATGATGTCACCGGGAACCAGATGGTAGGTGGTTTCCCCGATGATGGCTTCATACCAGTTTTCCATGGGCACCACAATCTCCAGGGCAGAGTGCCAGTGGGGAGTATAATCCACAGGGATTTCGTTAAACCAGATACGGATGGAGGTGTCCAGGCGGTATTGAACAAGCTCCTGCCCGGTTCCCATAAGTACGCGACTTTGTACGGTATCTGAATTGGCATCATAGTATATCTGGTGGTCCTGCTGTATATGTGAAGTATTTTTTAGTGTCGCCATAACTGCTTCTCCCTTCGTACCATTTTTATTGTAGCATCAGTTGGGCAAAATGTAAACTTCCCAAATTAAGCAACAGATGAGGGGTGTTAAGCAAAAAATATAGTGAAAGACAGGCCGGTATCCTGTATAATTTAAATAAAATAAAGTCTTGGGAGGAAAAAAGATGAAAAAGACAAGAAACAGAGCTCTGGCAATCCTGCTTGCGGCTGTTATGCTGTCCGGATGCGGACAGAGTCCGGCAGACACAGCCGGCACGGGAACCCAGCCCGGAGAGAATTCTTCTGCTTCTTCGGCTGCTTCCGTATCAGCCCCGAATCCATCCGGTGAAAGCAATGCGGCAGGACAGGACGGTGCTTTGGAAGAGGAGGAAATCCCCATACTGAAGGATAAGGTATATGAAGCCATGGGTAGCCGTATGGGGTGTGCAGCCACGGAGGCAGAACTGAATGATGAGCAGGTGTGGGAAATTATCACTACACACTTCAATGCAATCACCTTTGGAAACGAGCTGAAGCCGGATGCCCTGGTAGGGTACAGTGTGGGCACATGTCCCGGTACAGAGGAGGCAGAGTTGAACGGTGAGACAATCGTGGTGCCGAAGCTGGATTATTCCCGGGCCGAGAGAATGCTGGATAAGGTGTACAACTGGAATGCGGAGCATCCCGACAACAAGATTATGGTGAAGGGGCATGTCCTGGTATGGCACGCCCAGACGCCCGAATGGTTCTTCCATGTGGACTACGACAAAAATAAGGACTATGTGGACAAGGACACTATGAATAAGCGCCTTGAGTGGTACATCCGTACCGTGCTCACGCATTTTACGGGCGAGGACAGTAAGTACAAGGATTTGTTCTATGGCTGGGACGTTGTGAACGAGGCGTGCAGCGACAATCCCTCCAGAGTATACCGCTCTGATGCCGAGAATCCCAACGAATCCCTCTCGGAGGACCGCCATGGCAGCAATTCCAGCTGGTGGCACATCTACCAGAGCAATGAGTATATCATCAATGCGTTTATCTATGCCAACAAGTACGCACCTGCGGACCTGGAGCTGTACTATAACGACTATAATGAGTGTGTGAGAAGTAAAATTACCAGCATTATGGAGCTGCTAAAGGCCATCAAGGCCCAGGAGGGAGAACCCGGCGTAGGTACCAGAATTACCGCCATGGGTATGCAGGGACACTACAGCATGGAATCCCCCAGCTTTACCGATATGGAATGGGCCATCAAGCAGTATGCTTCCGTGGTGGGAAATGTACAGATTTCCGAGTTTGATATGAAGGCAAGAAGCACCTACGACGGCAGTGATGAAGCAAAGGAAGAGGAGTATCAGGCACAGTACCTTCGCTATAAGACTCTCTATATCTCCATGAAATGGCTGAATGACGACCCCAATATCAATGTGACCGGTATCACCTTCTGGGGAACGGTGGATAAGTATTCCTGGCTGCAGTACAGCTCCAACGTGGGAGGCGGCAGCACCGGAAATCTGCCACAGTGTCCTCTGCTGTTTGATGAAAACTATCAGGTGAAGCCTGCGTTTTACGCATTTACGGAGGACGGCTTCTAAGAAGCTGTCCCATAGAACAAACACAGATGTAATAATCAGGAGGAAAAATATGTCAGTTATAGCAAAGAACCCCATCATGCCGGGATTTTATCCCGATCCTTCCATCTGCGCGGTGGGAGGGGACTATTATCTGATTAATTCGACTTTTGCATACTTTCCGGGACTTCCCATCATGCACAGCAGGGATCTGGTGCACTGGGAGCAGATTGGAAATGCCATGCACAGACAGGAGCAGCTGCCCTTGAAGAATGCAGGACATTCCGCAGGTCTCTTTGCCCCTACCATGCGCTACCATGACGGAACCTATTATGTGATTTGTACCAATGTCACCTTTGGCGGTAATTATATTGTGACGGCAAAGAATCCTGCGGGACCCTGGTCAGATCCTTATTATCTTCAGGGGGCGGACGGAATTGACCCCAGCCTGTTCTTCGACGATGACGGAAAGTGCTATTATATCGGCACTCATCCCAACCCCGAGGGCTGCAGATACAACGGAGATTACTTCATCTGGATTCAGGAACTGGATCTGGAAAATATGAAGCTGGTGGGAGAGGTACATAATGTGTGGAACGGTGCCATGAGAGGAGTACACTGGCCCGAAGGTCCTCACCTTTACAAGAAGGATGGCTATTATTACATAATGCATGCTGAGGGTGGCACCGGACCCGAGCACGCGGTGACCGTGTGCAGGAGTAAGAGCATCTACGGCCCTTATGAAAACAATTTCTGCAATCCCATTTTCACCCACAGACACCTGGGACAGGATTATCCCATCAAGTATGTGGGCCATGCGGATATGATTGAGACTCCTAATGGAGAGTGGTACATGGTGATGCTGGCAGTACGTCCCCTGGAGTGCTACACCACCATGGGAAGAGAGACCTTCCTGGCAAAGGTGACCTGGGAGAACGGCTGGCCGGTAGTCAACCCCGGCGTGGGAATCCTCACGGAGGAGGTGGAGATTGACCTGCCTGCGTGGGATCCCGCTGCAGACAACACCTTTGACACCTCTGCTAACTGTGTGCCCGGAAGCAGCCGCACCTATGAGTTTGGAAAGATGCAGAAGCTGGGCGACGAGTTCCTGGTACTGCGCAATCCCGGCGATGACCTGTACAGCCTGGACAGCGAGGGCCTGAAGCTTTCCTTCCGCGGAATTACCTTAAAGGAACAGGACAGCCCTTCCTATGTGTGCGTGAGACAGCAGCATCATAATTTTGAGGCAGGTGTGGAGTTCGCTACAGACAACCTGACAGAGGGGAAACGTGCAGGTATCGCCCTTGTCCAGAGCAATGAATATCATTTGAGAGTGGAAGTAGGTCGTTTCTCCGATGGAATTGCCGCAGAAGTGATTCTGTGTCAGAAGGGGCAGGACCAGGTCATCGGCAGAAATGAAGTCAGAGCAGAGGAAAAGCCAGGTGTCAGCATCGGTGATGTGAAGCTGACCATCAAGGTGCAGGGGCTTTCTGCAGCCGTGGAGATGGAGTTTGACCAGAAGGAAACCCTGACCGGAAAACTGACCAGGGGAACCAGCCTTCTCAAAGACGGCATTGATGTGCGTAATCTTTCCACAGAGGTTGCAGGCGGTTTCGTGGGATGTACCGTTGGGATGTATGCGGTGGCGGATACAGACCGCAGAGAGCAGGCAGCCTGCTTCAAGAGCTTATCCTATCAGGCACGGTAATGGGGTGCCGTAATTTGGAAAGGAATACGTGCGTACTATGTTAAGAAAGAATAAAATAAGCCATGCAGTGTCTGTGATGACACTGGCATGTGCCCTGCTTTGCTCCTGCGGAGGAGAGCAGACATCGGGAAATGGAAAGGGAACGGAGGTGGACAGCATGCAGAGCCAATCCGAAGCAGAGGGGGATTCCCAACCCACGGATTCCGTACAGGGAGAGGAAAAAGAGGATTCCAAAAATCTGCAGGATTTGGCGGCATGCTTTGAGGGTATGAAGTATACAGCAGGCTACAAGAAATTTTCAGATACAAATCCAATTATGACGCAGCGGTTCGGAGCGGATCCCTACGCCATGGTTTATGAGGACAGAGTTTATATTTATATGACTGCCGACGCCTTTGAATATGACGGCTCGGGGGAGATTGCAGAGAATTCTTACAGTAAGATCCGCAGCCTCAATGTGGTGTCTACGGATGACATGATGAATTTTACGGACCATGGCAGTATCACTGTGGCAGGGGAGGGAGGCGCCGCAAAATGGGCGCACAATTCCTGGGCACCTGCTGCTGCCTGGAAGGAAATTGACGGGAAGCCTAAGTTCTTCCTCTACTTTGCGGACAACGGCGGCGGCATCGGTGTGTTGGAGGCGGACAGCCCTACAGGTCCCTTCAGGGATCCCCTGGGGAAGGCCCTGATTTCCAGACAGACTCCCAACTGCGCTGATGTACTCTGGCTCTTTGACCCTGCAGTGCTGGTGGATGACGACGGAAGAGCATATCTCTACTTTGGCGGCGGCGTGCCGGAGGGAAAGGTATCAGCTCCGGGAACGGCGAGAGTGGTGGAGCTGGGAGACGACATGATCAGCATCAAGGGTGAACCCAAGGCCATCGACGTGCCATACCTGTTTGAGGACTCCGGCATTCACAAGGCGGGAGATAAGTACTATTACACCTATTGTACCAACTGGCAGGTGGATGCGGCAGGTACGGAGAAGTACGGCATCCACAATGCGGAGATTGTCAGCCTGGAGAGCAGCAGTCCCATGGGTCCCTTTGTTTTCAAGGAACGGATTCTGGAGAATCCGGGTACCTTCTGCGGACTTTACGGCAACAATCATCACTGTGTGTTCAGTTTTCAGGACAGATGGTACATCGCTTATCATTCCAGAGTGCTGGAGAAGGCCATGGGAGTGGAGCACGGATATCGCTGCACCAACATAGAGGAGTTTACCATGAAGGAGGATGGTACCATCGGTATCATCAAGCAGACCTCCGACGGCAGGACCCAGCTGAAGAAGGTGAACCCATACGGAGAAAACAGCGCCGTGAATATGGCGGTGAATGCGGGACTGGATACGGCACCGGCGGAGGATGGCAGAGCCGGAAGCATGGTTCTGACAGGAATCGACACCGGCGACTATCTGAAGGTACAGGGAGTGGATTTCGGGGAGACAGCTCCGGGCGTCTTTGAGGGCTGGCTGAAGAAGACTGCTTCATCTGAGGATACATGCGTTGTCCGCGTCAATGTGGACGCCCCCTGGGGAGAGGTGGTGGCTTACCTTTCCGTGGAGGGAGAGGGAACGGAGACCGGAGCCGACGGTTTTGCAAAGTATCAGGTAAAGCTGGAAAAGGAAATCACCGGGGTTCATGACCTCTACTTCGTATTCAGCGGCAGCGGCTATGAGATGAAAGCCTGGAGATTTTCGGGAGAGGGCATAGAAGCCCCCGAAGAGAATAAGGCAGACAGGGAAGACCCCCTTACTGACGATGACAGCACTTCCTCCGGGGAGGGCGCAGAAGCTGCAGACCTGTCCGAAGTGACACAAAAGACTTGCCCGACGGAGGTCACACAGAGAAAATCTGACAGAGCCTACGGCACGGTGGAGCATGTGACCTATCACTCAGAAACCACAGGTCTTGACCGGGGAGCCAGCATCCTGTTGCCTCCCGGCTACAGCACGGATAAAAAGTACCCGGTGCTTTACTTCCTACACGGTATCTTCGGGGACGAGTACTGCATCATCAACGACGGAAACAACAAGATTCCGGAGATTCTGGGCAACCTGGCGGCGGAGGGAAAGGCAAGGGAGATGATTGTGGTATTTCCCAACATGTACGCCACCTCTGACCCCAATCAGAAGCCGGGCTTCGACGATGCGGCAATCGCACCCTATGACAATTTTATTAATGACCTGGTAAACGATCTGATTCCCTACATCGAATCCAATTATTCCGTATCCTCCGAAAAAGAGGACAGAGCCATCATCGGCTTCTCCATGGGAGGAAGGGAATCCCTGTTTATCGGCGTGAGCCGGCCGGATTTGTTCAGCTGTATCGGAGCCATTTCCCCGGCACCCGGACTGACACCTGCCAAGGACTGGGCAATGTCTCATCCCGGGCAGCTGGAGGAATCGGAGCTTAAGATTACCGATACGGAAAATATTCCGAAGCTCCTGATGATATGTTGTGGTACAAACGACAGCGTGGTGGGCAAATTCCCGTTGTCCTATCATGAAATCATGGAGAAAAATGAGGTAGAGCATCTCTGGTATGAGGTGCCGGGAGCCGACCACAATGATCAGGCAATCCGCAGCGGATTATATAATTTTGTACTCAGATGGTAAGATTACGTTTATAAAAGAAGTCTGCACGCATTTGAAATTTGCGTGCAGACCTTTTTATTTGTGCTCTATTATTTTATGTTAATTCGAAATTACATTCATTCCGTTACGGATGCCAGAAGCTGAATCAGAGCGGAATTCCAGTAGATGGTAACCTCGTTGGTGGAATAGCTTCCGGTCATGTCAATCAGGCATTTTGCGGGAGCGGGAGCAGTTTCTTTGGTAAACAGGCTCCTTATGGTCTCATCCGCAAGCCAGTCACAGGGACCGCCGGAGAGCATACCGGGCATGGCCTTGCCCCGGAAGCCGGAAGGCCTGTGGTGAGGATGCTTGATGGCATCGGTACCGCAGCCTGTGACATAGCAGAGCCCCATGGCATTGCGGCCCAACAGATAATGCAGCTGGGCGGCAGCGGCGTCCAGATATTTCTGCTCGCCTGTGAGCTTCCAGGCATCATAGAGCTGGAGACCGTTGTTTGCCACGGTTAAGTTGCTGCCCCAGTCATACTGCTTTTTGGTCAGTGCGGTGCCGTAGCCGTCACCCTCAGAGGTTTTTAAGAGCTTGTCGGCAGCAGCAATCATGGAATCGGAGATAGCCTGCTTTATGGTCTCGTCTACGGGATGGTTGGTTCCCAGATATGCCAGATTGCCGTAGCTTCCCATTTCCACCCAGCCGTAGCCGTGGTAGATTTTCTTCTTTGCAAGCTTTTCAAAATCATTTCTGTATTCTTCGTTGCCGAAGGCCCTGTAGAGCTCGGCGGCTGCCCAGTAGCGCTCGTCGGTGTCACAGGGGTCACCGTATTCGCCGGTGGTGATGCCCTTTGGATTCTTAAAGCCGCCGGGCAAGGTCATATCTTTCATCGCAGCATAAGCTTTCTTGGAAACCTGTTCCAATTTCTTAGCATATGCCTTGTCATACTTCTTATAGAAACGAACAGCCATAGCGCAGACTGCAGCAAAGTCAGCAGTAGCAGTGACGGACACGGGGCTTAAGATCATTTTCGCCTTTTCGTCCTCAGGCATGATAAAGGAGCAGAAGCTTGCGCAGGTAGCCTTGTGGTACAGGGCTCCGTCCGCCCGCTGCATTTTCATCATCCAGTCCAGTTCATATTTCAGCTCCTCCAGAAAATCAGTGAAGGGAGAGGATTGGGGTTCCGGACTCTGATAGCTGTTGCAGAGAGTCTTGTTGCGCTCCAGGGCATAGAGAAGCTGGGCCACAGCCATGGCGCCGGGACCTACATAGCGGCCGTAATCACCGGCATCATGCCAGCCGCCGGTAACATCCCTGGATTCTGTTTTGTCGTAAGCATATCCCATCTGGGTATGGCAGGCGGGATGGGCATACAGACCTGCAGCAGCTTCCGGCAGATTGTGTCCGCAGCGCTGGAGATAAAAGAAGGCCATAGACTTCTGGAAGACATCGGAAAAGGCATCCCTGCCGATGGTAAAGGTGTCGGATTCTCCCAGGCCTTCCGCGGTGATATAGTAGCGTCCGCTTGCGGTAACGGCGGAAAAATCCCCCACAAAATCCGTTTCGCCGGCAGAGGCATTTTTGATTTTTTTGTCCGCTCTGCCTGTGAAGACGCAGGTGCCGTTGCTTTTCAGAACAGCAAAGTTTACGGGCTTCTCTGTGCGAATTGTAACCTGCTTTTTCATTTTGGGCAGATAGCCGCACTGGCTGATAAATATGTTCTTGTACATAAAATATCCTCATTTCCGGAAGCTTTCAGGCTCCCTTTTATTCAGTATCCCATGATGTGGTACAGAAGTCAAGGCAGGAAGTGCTTTGCCTGATTTTTTTTGCAGTTATTCATCCTCGTCACCGGAAATTCCGGGGCGCACGGTGATTCCGTTTACCATGACACCGCCGTCCAGGGCGATGACGATACATTCCCGGCCGTTGATGTTGCGGGTTTCAATCAGGTCCGTGCGGTCGGGGCTGACCTTGATGACCACATCCGGGGTCTTGACCTCGAAGGTTCTGGTGTTCATGACGTTGTTGGCAAGGAGAGCAGTGGATTCTCCTGCTGTCTCGTCATAATGCCGGTCAAAGGCCTCCAGCCTTTCGTTGGACACGCCGCTGTCCGCGAGAATGGTTTTTACCTCATTCTTTGCCAGTACCAGAGGCTCAGGCTCCTCCTTGTGCTCCTCAGCCATCTCGGTGAGCTTATCGTGAATATTCTTTACCACTTCGATATCGCAATCCTCCCCCAGGGTCTCTTCAATCAGGGTGTGGAAGGTTTCCATCTGACCCCCTGCGGACAGGGGGAGAGGGCAGCCCAGCAGCTGCTCTGCAAAGCCCTCCTTCAGGTCCTCGGGGTCCTTGGAATAATAGAGAACGCTGTGAATATCGCTGGAGCGGTCCGTAAATGCCGGAAACAGGAAACCGGTGTCCGGCAGCCCCACCACCCAGTCCCTGACGCGGTTCCGAAAGGTGTTTTCGGCGGCATCATAGCTTAGGCCGGGCTTTGACAGCTCCACGGGGCAGATACAGGTCAGCAGGTATTCGTAAATCTCATCGGAGGCATCCTCCATCTCGATGCCGTCCTTTGTCCTGCCCGGTACATCGTAGACATCGTGAATCACGAGAATCAGATAGTTCCCTACAAACTCATAGTTTTCAATAATCTTGTCGTAAAACTGTTCCAGAAGCACATCATCCTTCAGCTTGCTTTCCTTCAGACGCATCAGGAATTCCTGGGTGCCTCCTTCCTCCTCACTCTTTAATGGGAACTCAAGAGTCAGCAGATTTTTCCCGATGGTACCGGAGAGGGCTTTGCGCAAAATCTCAAAGTATTTGAACATTTCTTCCTCGGGCAGAGCCAGAAAAGCCTGGCGCAGCTCGGTTTTCTTATTTTTCTCACCGTCCACATAACAGCCGCAGATGCGTGTGATGGAGCAGTTCTTGGGGGTGAGCAGCTTTTTGATTTCGGAAATTTCCTGTTTTGTCATAGTTATCCTCGTTTCTGTATGTTTTCGCCTAATGTATTTTCCTGCGTTTTTCGCCTGCGGGCGTAAAGGCCATACTGCCATTATACTCCGATTTTCGGAAAAAGGCTACCGGAATCATCTTTTCGTAGTTTAACTGTTATTTGACAGATTGGTAATTCGATTTTTTTTATTGATTTAAAGAGAATGATACGTTATCGTAAAAATGCAGGATTATACTAGATTGTTCGGATATATAGGGAGAAAATGTATGAAGCGTATCAAAAAAACAGGCTATGTTTGTCTGCTGTGTCTGAGTATGTACATTTCCGGGTTACACGCTGATGCTGAGGAATATGAGTATGATGATTTTAACAGGGTAATTAAAGTGACCTATGAAGATGGAAGCTATATAACATACGGATATGACTTGAACGGAAACATTATAAACACAGTGGTCTATACCGTAGAGAAAGAAGAGACATCGGAAAAGCCGGAATCTGAGCATGGTGAGGATTCAAAGGAACGGGAAACAACAGAAACCGGGGGACAAAAAGCTGAGGGAGACGAATCAGAAGCCGGGGAACAAAAAGCCGGGGGTAACGAATCAGAAACCGATGCACAAGAAGCTGAGGGAAATGAATCAGAATCCGGCGAAGAGGATAAAAAGGATGCTGCTACGTCAGCTCAAAGAATCGTTGATACAGTAATGAAGTTTGTTTTATCTATTATCAAAGCGATAACTGATATTTTTGGAAGAGAGTAGGAATTATGAGGATAAAGAAGCGTCTTATATTTAGAATCACGGCAGTTTTTATGGCAATCACATTGCTTCCTTTTTCCGAGGTTGCGGATTGTTACTTGAGCAAAGTACAGGCACAGGAGATGAGTGAACAGAGCACTCCGGGAAATGATTCTATAGTGATAGAAGAAAATACAGAGGAAAGCCCGGAGGAGAACTTGGAGGAGAGCCCGGAGGAGGACTCGGAGGAAAACGGGGATTCCCCCGATCTGCCGATAAACAATGACACAGCTGTGCCTGAATCATCAGACAATCCGATGGGGGACGATAGCGACATAAATCCTGATTTGGAAGGGAAGGAAAGCACTGAGGAAACAGAGAATGAGGAAGAATCTGTTGTCCCGGAAGCTGCTCAAAGGATTCTTCTGTATGCTGCGGTTACTGAAGAGGGCAATGCATTCCTGGAGTGGGAGGACGAGACAGAGCAGGCAGTATTATACAGGATTTACCGGGATGGGATACTATTGGCAGAGCTTGAGAACGACGGCAGCAGCAATCATTTTTACTGCGATGCATCTCTGGAAGCAGCGCAAGAGTATGCATACTCCGTATGTGCCGTAAACGGGGAAGAGCAGGTTGTGGTAACCGGTAATGAGGCAAGGGTACAGACCTTGGATGCGATGATAATTACGTCTGATTATACGTTGTCAGAGGATTTGTCGTTGTTTTCCCTGACCCTGAATGGCGGTACCCTGAATCTGAACGGGCATGTTTTGAATGTGCAGAAAGATTATATCCAGAATAATGCAGCACTGGTCTTTAATGGTGGTGTGATTAATTGTTATGGAGATTATTTGGTTAATCATTACTATGCCCGCGTAATTATGAATAATGCAAATGATTATTTATATGTAGGCGGTAATCTTACCCTGAAGAATAATGGCGGTACCTGGTA
The DNA here is from genome assembly GCA_051880315.1 of Acetatifactor sp. Classification (GTDB taxonomy): domain Bacteria; phylum Bacillota; class Clostridia; order Lachnospirales; family Lachnospiraceae; genus Acetatifactor. Next base: position 11,863 of record JBJENR010000016.1, on the reverse strand, counting down.
CGGCGAGTATTCCAACGGCATGATAGAGGTGAAGGGTAATTTCTCAGGAACAACCTATAACAATTTTCAGCCCTCGGGTTGCAATACCGTGCTGCTCAGCGGTGACAGGGAACAGACGATTTCTCTGACAGACGGAAGCTATTTTCAGACTCTGGAGCTTCAGAATTACAGCGATGGAGGTATTGTTTCAGACAAAGGAATTATCTGCAAAACTGCTGTGTATGACAGGGATGTAAACATATACATTGCAGGACAGAAGACCGATGTCGGATACTGTCTGGAGGAGGATGTGGTAGTAGACGGGGATTATCATCTGGGACTGGGGACGCTGGATCTCAATGGTCATTCTCTGACGGTCAACGGAAATCTGTATCAGGAAGGCGGAACCATTAACGTAAATGGCGGAACACTGCAGGTGCAAGGGGATTATTGTATGTATACCCCTGTCTTTTCAGCGGATGGCTCCCATACCAACGGAAGAAGTGCCGGAACCCTGCTTATGGTAAAGCCCGAGGACAGGGTAATTGTTGAGGGTGATTTTGTGGATCTGTCAGTGATAAATCACTCCGGATGTCTGACAGAAGGAATTCTTGAGGTAAAAGGAGATTTCGTGGCAGATAGTACTTATTCTGTCTATAACTTTTTAGCAACGGATCATCATAAGGTATTATTGAGCGGCAAGGAAAAGCAAACGGTTACATTTGGAAGCAGTTCTTCCGCATACTCCCATTTTGCAAATCTTGAGATTACCAATGAGAGTGAAGAGGGTATTGAACTGGTGAATCTCCCACTGGTAACCGGAGTGGTTGAGGATCATGGCAATGTCACAAAGGGATACATAGCAATCTGTTCCGGTACATCCTTTGCGGATAATGCCTTTTTCGGGGATGTTTGTATAAAGGAAGGTGGCACCTATTCAAATGACATAAGAGTTCAGGGGAACCTAAAAATATATGCACCATATAGCACCTATTTAACTGCTGATTATGAAATTGGAGAAGATCTTTTTATAGGAGATAACGGATACAGTACATATGTGTATTTTAATGGGGGAAGTATAAGGATAAAGGGTGACTTCATCATAGGAAACACATACCATAGCTATACAAATTTCTATATAAATGAAGTTACGACAGATACCTTGTCCATTGGCGGAAGCATGCTTGTGAAATATTACGGATGCCTGTACGGTAACAATGGTATCATCGAGGTTGGCGGAGATATCATGACCACCGATAACGGAAGCATATCCTTATCCGGTAACAATAAGCTGATATTGAACGGAACGGAAAAGCAGGCCATTTCCATGTACGGTACATTTGCCACGGTAGAACTTCGGAATTACAGTGAAGAAGGAGTTTATTCAGAAACTGTATTCACCAGAACTGAGTTGATACGTAACGGCTGCAGGCTGACCTATGGAGCTCTTGAGGGAGAGTTTGGCTGGACCCTGGAAGAAAATCAGGTATGGGAAGGAGATTTGGTACTGCTTGATGATGTTCTGGATTTGAATGGTCACGAGCTGACAATAAAGGGAGACCTGGTTCAGACAGCGGGAGAAATCAGAATCTCCGGGGGCAGATTGATTGTTGAGGGAGATTACAGAATTCAAAGCAGGATGAAGGACACCGATGGCAATTTTATATATGGCAAGAGCAGCGGTATTCTGCGGATGACGGCGGAAAAGGATTACGTCCTTGTAAAGGGGAGCTTTATCACCTCTTCTGCGGTAAATCATACCGGATGTCTGACTGACGGAAGCATGGAGATATGGCGTGATTTCTCGGCAGACAGTACATATGCAGATAATAACTTTATCTCTACCAGAGAGCATATAGTATTGTTTAACGGAACAGAGCAGCAGACTGTCCGTTTTGGAGCATCCGGTTCCGGCATATCAAGATTTGCAAATATTGAGAACCAAAATTCAAGCGAGGGTGGGCTTGTTTTTGCCAATGAAAACGGGATATATCCTTTTGTGACGGGACAGATAAATGACCGGGCAGGCAATGTGACAGGATACATTGCCATTACTTCTGATACAGCTTTTGCCGAGGATGCTTTCTCCGGAAGCATCTGTATCAAGGGGGGCTCAACCTATGTAAATAATATAAAGCTTCAGGGAAGTCTGAGAATAGTGGAAACATATGGAACCAATCTATCAGCTGATTATGAAATCGGAGGAGATTTGATAATAGGAGACGATGGATATAATGCATATGTATACTTTGTCGGTGGCAGTATTCAGGTGAAGGGTGACCTTATGATTGGTAGCTTACCCTATTATAGTGCAAGCTTCTATATGAATCATACTACCACGGCCACCCTGGCGATTGACGGAAGCGTCATCGTAAAGAATACAGGGCGCCTGTACGGCAGCAAGGGTATCATTGAGGTTGGCGGAGATATCACGACCACTGATAACGGAACCATAACCCTGTCCGACAGCAATAAGCTGATATTGAACGGTACGAAAAAACAGACCATTTCCATGTCCGGTGCATTTGCGACGGTAGAGCTTCAGAATTACAGCGAAGAGGGCATCTATTCAGAGAATGTATTCACCAGAACCGAGCTGATTCGAAACGGATGCAGGCTGGTCTATGGAGATATTGAGGGAGAGTTTGGCTGGACCTTAGAAGAAGACCGGATATGGGAAGGTGATCTGGTACTGATTGATGATGTACTGGATTTGAACGGTCACGAGCTGACAATAAAGGGAGACCTGATTCAGACTGCGGGAGAAATCAGAATCTCCGGAGGCAGACTGATTGTTGAGGAAGATTACAGAATCCAGAGCAGGACAAAGGATTCTGAAGGAAATGAGGTCTATGGCAAAAGCAGCGGCATTCTGAGTATGACTGACGAGAAAGATTCCGTTTTGGTCAAGGGCAGCTTTCTCACTGCATCCGCGTTAAATCATAATGGATGCCTGACAGAGGGCACCATGGAGGTAAAAGGGGATTTTATAGCAGACAGTACCTATTCCGGGTATAATTTCGTGGCAACCGGTAATCACAAGGTGGTGCTGGGTGGTGACGGTCTGCAGAAGGTGTCCTTCGGAATCTCCTCCTCCGACAGGTCTCATTTTTGTATGCTTGACATCACCAATGAAAGCGAAGAAGGCGTTGTCTTCGAGAATTTCCCCATGGTAACGGGAAAGGTATCTGACTATGGCAATGCTACAAAGGGTTATCTGGTGATTGTAGCCGGGACAGACTTCGGGGATGGCAGCTTTTCGGGTAGTATCTGCATGAAAGGAAACGGAACCTTTGAAAAGGATTTGAAAGTCGCCGGAAGCCTGTTGCTGTTGACTGCCTACGGCACTTACCTGTCTGCAGATTATGAGATTGGAGAAACCCTTTATATCGGCAGCAACGGCGATTATGCAGAGGCTTATTTCAGAAGTGGTAATATCAAAGTAAATGGAGATTTTATCCTGAAGAATACTTCCTATCGCAGCGTCAGGTTTTATCTAAATAATGAGACAACCGGAACTCTGTCTGTAAAGGGAAGTATTCAGGTCGGCTATTCCGGTCAGTTATATGGTGATAACGGAATCATAGAAGTGGGGAAGGACTTTACAGCTACGGATGGTGGAACTGTGACGCTGTTCGGTAGAAATAAGGTAATCTTTAGCGGCAGGGAAAAACAGACAGTATCTGTTCCGGATAACTGCCGTTTTGGGACAATCGAATTGCAGAACTACAGCAGAGAGGGAGTGTATTTTGTCCGCAATGTCATCCGGGACACCTTCCTTCGGAATGGCTGTCAGATATCCTGCGGTGAGGCGATGTTTGAATTCGGCTGGACACTGGAGAAAAGTGAAATCTGGGATGGTGATTTTATCCTTTATGAGGATGTTCTGGATTTGAACGGGCACACCTTAACCGTCACAGGCAACTTTATCCACATGGGCGGTATTGTCAGGGTAAATGGGGGCAGCTTAAATGTAGAAGGGGATTACAGGCTTCAGTCCGTGAGTGGGAGCGGAGAGAATGTAACCTATGGAGCAGGTTTAGGCCAGCTTCTTATGCAGAATGAAAATGATAGAGTCACCATACACGGCAGTCTGATAATGCAGCCCTATAGATCTACAAGCGGATGGTTTACTGCCGGTGAGCTTGAATTGTATGGAGATTTTGCCCAGCTTGGAAATAATCCTTATCTTGGAGATGGTGAAAACACAGTGATATTCACCGGTGGCGGCATCCAGACTATCTCGGGAAAAACAATGACCCTGGGGAACCTGACCAACAGGAATACCCGTGGGCTGGTGAACAATGTGCCCATTACCGCAGCCGGTCAGGTGAAGGATGAGACCGGCGGTATAACCGGAAGCGGCACAGTAAGCGTAAAGTCCCTGAAGCAGATAGCAAACAGTGTATACAGCGGTAATGTCACGGTAAGCGCACCGGTTGAACTGGAGACGGACCTTGCTGTGGGGGGAACACTTACCCTGTCCGGTTCCATGTGCTTAAACGGGTATAAGCTGTCTGTCGGCAATCTGATTGTCAATTCCCAGCTTGATATAGACAGAGGGATTGTGAATTGCTCCGGCTCAATGAAGGTATTGTCCGGAGGTAGTCTGTTGATGCAGCATCCGGAGGATTATGTTCTGGTCAATGGGAATTTTTCCTTCAATACAGGTTTATATCATATGGGCAGATTGACAGACGGTATTCTGGAACTCAGAGGCGATTTCACACAGAGTACATATGTCAATTTTATTGCCACGGAGAATCATACTGTAATTCTATCCAGAAAGAAGAACACAACAGGAAGAGATTATATTCAGACAATTAGCTTTCAGTGCGGTATAGGTACGGTTGGCTTTAATAAGCTTGTGCTGAGAAAAGCACAAAGGCAGTATCACTTTATGAATGAATTGTCTCTGATTGCAAAGGAAATAGTATATTCTGCAGATGATACGAACGCACCAACCGAGGTGGAGTATTTAATTGCAGAAGCCGTCACGGAAACCCGGGTGAAGCTTACCTTTGGAGGAGCTGAGGACAATACAGGCATTCTGGGCTATGAAGTATATCGTGACGGAGAATTGATTGGCGTAACGAGTCACACCTTCTATTCGGACGGTAGTGTGAAGCCGGCGACGAAGTATACCTATACGGTATATGCCTTTGACAATGACAGGAATCTTGCAGCAACATCGCCCTCTCTGGAGGTCACAACAAAGGCGGATACGGAAGCGCCCTCCGCGCCGCAGGGAGTTGCAATGAGCACAAGAACCGGTTCCGGCGTTACCCTTGCATGGCTGCCGGCTGGGGATAATGTAGGGGTAAAAGGCTATCAGCTCTATTGTGACGGGGAGCTTCTGGTAGAGAATATTGCGGCCTGTTCCTATCATGTCCGGGATCTGGAAAGAAACCGCATCTACCAATTCCGGGTAGCAGCTTACGATGAAGCCGGGAATCTTTCCGAAACCTCGGAAGAGATTGAGGTAACAGTGGCACCTCCTCAGATTACCAAGGTGGTCCCGAAGGATAAAGAAAGTATCGGAGGAGAATCAGCGGAGATACTGGTATACTTTAAAAATGTCGGCAATAGTGTGGGGAATAAAGTAAATATCGAAATACTGGGCGACAATGATGAATGGCAGAAGCTGAACGCTGCTCCGCTTTCCCAGAGAACCTATACCCGAAGTGAACTGTATGCCGGATATGTATGGGACTTAAGAGAACTGGCAGGAGAAAAGGAATATCAGCTCAGGATAACCCTTACAGATGCGGATGACAATTCGGACGTAAGGGAGGTGAGCTATTTTGTTGACAGACAGGCGCCTGCAGTTCCGGACGCCTTTGCAGCAAAAAGCGATAACGGAAATGTAGTATTGGCCTGGCAGCCTTCTGTCAGCGCTGATTGTGCAGCTTACAATATTTACCGGGGAGAGAGCGCAGAGGATGTTGCGTTAATCAAGCGTGTAAACGGCAGGTTTGAGGCAACCTGGACTGACACAGGGGTGCAGTCCGGCAAGACCTATTATTATCGGATTTCCGCAATTGATCAATTTGAAAACATCAGTAGCCCCTCAGCGATATCTGAGGTAGCTGTGGAAACAGATAAAAAGGCTCCTGAGGTGAAGTCTGTCCTTCCGAAGACAGGAAGAATTCATGCTACAGTCAGTATTGCGATTGAAGCGGCAGATAACAGAGAGGTTGCAAAAATCGGACTGCAGTATAGAGCCGAAAACGACGAGGAATGGATGGACATTGCAGAAATGACCGCCGAGGACGGAAAAGCCGTCTATTCCTGGAATACTGCCGGTCTGGATGACGGTGTATACTTCTTAAATGCATATGCCGTGGATGCAAGCGGTAATAGGAGCGAGAATGAATATGTAAGAAGATACGAGATTGATAATACCGGTATTGCCCGAATCATAATTACAGATACGGAGGTGGCTTCTTCCTATGTAAGACTGGATTGGGCAGATGTGACGGAAGAGGATTTCGCTTATTTTCAAATTGAGCGTGTGTCCGGAACAGACTATGAAGTGATAGATACCGTATCTGACAAACTGGGATACTATATCAAAAATCTTGCCCCGAACACGAAGTATACCTTCCGCGTAGTGGGATATGATACTCTCGGAAACAGAGGTATCCCTTCTGAGCTTGTCGCTGTGGAGACGATAGAGGATACCACACCTCCCTACATTACGGAGGTATTCCCGGTTGCCTCTTACTACAGGGACAGACTTTCACTTCGTGTTACGGCCTGTGATGACAGTGCTGTAGGGAAAGCAGTATTCAGTTACTCCACCGATAATACGGAATTTACGGAGGTGGCCGTCGTTTACGCTGATAGCTACGCGACAAAGCTGACCTTAAGCTACGATTTCGACCTCAGAGAGCTTCCCGAAGGTCCTCTTTATGTGAAGTTCGAGGTTTATGACAAAAGCGGCAACAAAAACGTACTCACCGAAGACGGCAGAGATATTATTGTGACCTACATGGTGGATCGTACCGCACCTGCAAGACCTCAGGATATCAGTGTATTGAGCAATGAAGGATATGTGGAGCTGTCCTGGCCTGATGCTGCTGCGCAGGACAAGGATATAAAAGCATTCAGAATTTATCGCGCCGATAATGAAACAGGTATTTATCAGCTGATCTGCAAAGAGTGCACCACATTGAATTATTACGATACGACTGTTAAGGTGGGGGCAACCTACCTCTATAAGGTGGCAGCCATCGATATCGCCGGAAATGAAGGACCCGGTTCGGAGGAAGTAATCGTCACGGTGGCAGAGGATCATGAGGCACCCGTAGTCACAGGTATTTCTCCCAAGGACGGAGACACTGTGGGAAGCACCCCGACAATTAAGGTTTCGGCGATGGATAATGCCGGGCTCAGCAGAATAAGGCTTGAATACCAGTCCGGGGACAATCCCGGAATCTGGACCCTGATTGATACCGTGAATGCCCGGAACAACGCATATGTGGCGAACGTAGTATGGAACACTGACGGACTGGCAGAGGGGAAATACTCCATACGTGCCATTGCCACCGATTCCTATGGCAATATAGGGGAACCGTATATTGTCAGCTATACGTTGGATACCACAGCTCCCGTGCTGCGGGAGGTAACAGCCGAGACAGGACATTTTGCCGTAATCCTGCATATGAGCTGCGGGGAAACGGAGGATTTCTCCCATTATGAGATTCAGAGACGCAATGTGGGACAGGCAGACTGGAGCACGGTGGCAAGGACTGTAGAAAATACCTATCGTGATGATGCCGTGGATGCCGATACAGTGTATCTGTACCGGGTTCTTGTATATGATAAGTGGGGGAACCAATCAGCCTCAGATGAGATATCCGGATACGCTGATACAATTGACGACTTGGCACCTGTAGCCATACTCACGGAAAACCTTGTGGGTCTGACCGGCATGGAAATCGGTCTGGATGGAACGGAATCCTCAGACAATATCCGAATTACTGAGTATACCTGGGATATGGGTAACGGAGATGTCCTGAAGGGAGCACAGCCCAGATATACCTATGACGCTCCCGGAGAATACAGGATTATACTTACGGTAAAGGATGCAGCGGGAAATACGGCACAGACAGCCACCACAGCCCGGATATATGAGAAAACGGGGAGGGGTAAGTCTACCCTTCATGTGCTTGATGAAAAGGGCTGTGGCATCCCCTATGCCCTGGTATATCTCCGGCTTGATGAAACCCGCAGTATGTCCCTGAAGACAGACGCGAACGGATATGTGGATATCGTAGCAGAAACCGGGATGTACCGGGTCGCTGCATTTCAAAACGGATATCTTCCGGCCGAAATGGATGTCCTGTTCAGCGAGTACGAGGATAAGGAGTATACGCTGAAGCTCGTGGAAGATGAGCTGATTGTGGGGGATCTGTCTGTGAGACGGATGACGCTGGAGGAGATGGCCGAAGCAGGCGTGGATTTCTCCAACCCCGACAACTATAATTCCTATGTATTTCAGGTAAATCTGACCTTTGAAAGAAGGAATTACAATGTAGAGTACATTTTTGTGGGCGGTAGTGCAAGTCCTGCCGTAAGATATGACTTCGGTGGTGGCGGAGGAGCCTCGGTAGGCGGCGGACAGGTGTATCTCTCGGGTGTTCTGAGGGAAGATGCGCCGATGACCGAGCAGGAACCGATTCTTGCCTATATTTCCACGACCCAGAGTATTTCCTGGCTCAAGGATATGTATGAGGTAGAGCTGGGCATCATGAATGCTGCAGACAGCCGGTTTACCATTGTGGATTCCATGGCAACCCTGCAGCTTCCCGCAGGTCTGTCTCTTGCTGCAACCAAGGAAGGACAGTCCCTCAACCGGAGCATGGGAGATATCGCCGGACAGCAGCGAAAGAGTGTGAAATGGATTGTGAAGGGGGACAAGAGGGGAACCTATTCCCTGACTGCTGATTTTAAGGGTACCCTGATGCCCTTTGAGGAGGAAGTATCTGCGCATTTCGTGGCGGATACGGAATTCACGGTGACCTCCGGCGAGGGCATCCATATCACCGTCATGCCGGAGCAGCAGGCCCATATCGGGGAGGAATACTATATCCATTTCAAGGTGGAGAATACCTCGGATCACCCCATTTACAATTTTTCTACCACCATCGGTGCCTTCACGGAGCCGGACTGGAAGTATACTTACATTAATACGGAGACAGGTGAGAGGGAAGAAGAGACCGTGGAGGCTGTCATCTGTGACCCGAGCTACATCGACTATTCTGTCATTGTGCAGGACGGACAGACCCTGACCTTTCAGACCCTCTATCCGGGTCAGGCCTTTTTCGGTACCTATCACACCTCCTTTACGGGCAATGCGGGAGATGACCCGGAGAAGCATTATTATGAGCTGACGGAAGCCCTTGTGGAATCCCTGCAGGAGGATGATAACGGCGTCACCGTCAGCGTGGAGCCTATAGAATCCCATATCAACAAAATCCTGTATCAGGTGATAGAGATTCCCACCTTTGTGGGAGACCCTGTGGATATCACCACAGGATATTTCACGGACGAGATGACTGCAATGTCCGTAAACGGAGCCTCCACTCTGTCCTTTGACCTTTCCTACTCCTCCGGTTCCACGGCTGCAGCTGGCGGGATGGGCTATGGCTGGTACAGCGATTATGAGGTGAGACTGGAGAACCACAACGGTCAGATCCGCTTCTATTGGAATCCCGGCTGCAGTGCCCTGTTTGTCAACAGGCAGTCGCTGGAGTGCAGCTTTTACGGCAGAAGGGTCGGAAACCAGGTCATTGTAAACAGTGATGAAGCCTATGCCTACGGAGACTATGTCTGTCTCTCGGGAGGCATGTCGGATTATGTCCTGACGAAAAGGGAGGATGATACCTATTGCATGACCCTGCCCTCCGGAGCCATGTATTTCTTCGATGCGGAAGGAAGGCTGACGAAGATTACGGATGCGGAGAAGCACTATGTGGAGCTGACTTACAGGGAAGGACTCACCGAGATTAGGGAGCCGGTATCCGGCAGAAAGCTCTATCTGAACCACAACGAAGCAGGCAGGATAGTGTCTGTCAGTGATGACATGGAAAGAACCACCTTCTTTGCTTATGATACCAATGGGAATCTGAGTCTGCTGACCCTTCCCACCGGGGACACCATTACCTACACCTATGACGACAGCCACAGGATACTGACGGAGGCAAATGCCCTGGGTGTCTTTGTGACCAATGTCTACGATGAGAACGGGCGTGTGGTGAGGCAGAGCGATGCCCTGGGGAACACCATGCTCTTTGCCTATGAGGACGGGGATACCTGCTGCACGGTGACAGTCACGGATGCCGGGGGAATCACGAAACAGGCGGTCATCGATGCCAACGGCAGAATCACCGCCGTTGTGAACGAAAACGGCGGTGTGAGCCGCTACAGCTATGACGCAAAAGGGAATCTGACGGTGGAGAAGGATTCCTACGGAAATGCGGTCTACAGGGAGTATGATGAAAAAGGGCACCTCATAAAGCTCACGGACAAGGGCGGTATCGTCACCCTCATGACCTACGACAGTGCAGGGAATGTAAGCTCCGTGAGAAACGAGGCAGGCATGGGCGCAGCCTATACCTACGATGACAGCCACAGGATGCTCTCCTCGGAGGACAGCGGCGGCATGAAGACCACCTATGTCTATGATGACAACGGACAGCTGGTGGAGCAGACCACCCGGGGACTGGGTACGGTGTACTATGAGTATACGGAGGGGCTTCTGACTGCCGTCACGGACTATAACGGCAATGTGACCCGGACCGAATACAACCGGGCAGGCTATCCGGTCAGCATCACCGATGCCTGCGGCAACACCACCCGGTATGAGTACGATGCCCTGGGACGGGAGGTCTGCATCACGGATGCCTGTGGAAACAAGAGAAGATTTACTTATGACTGTAACGGAAATATTACCTCCGAAACCGATGAGCCGGGAAGAACGGTAAGATATGTCTATGATGCCATGGGAAGGCTTCTTTCCACGGAGCTGCCGGACGGAACCGGGGAGCAGTACAGCTACGACGGGAACGGGAACTGTGTCAGGGTGGTGCATACGGACGGCACCGTCAGCCGTGCAGAGTATGATGTCTGCGGGAATGTGGTCAGGGAGATTGCTGCCGACGGGACAGAGCAGCGTTATGAGTATGACCTCCTAAACCGTAAGACCGCAGAAATTGACTGTGACGGCAATCAGGTGACCTATGAATATTATCCCAACGGGAACCTGTATAAGGTGACCGGTGTGGACGGAAGGTATGAGCTCTATACCTACAACCGGAACTGGAAGGTGACGGGTATCACTGACGGAAACGGTCATACCACAGCCTACACCTATGACGAAATGGGAAGGGTGACCTCCGAGAGAAATGCCCTGGGGGAGGTCTGCACCTGTGAGTATGACGCCCTGGGGCGCAGGACGAAGGAGACCGATGCCAACGGCAATGTGACCCGGTACGAGTACGATGCCAACAGTAACTGTATCCGCAAGACCAATGCCCTGGGTGTCACCACACATCTGGTCTATGACCCTTGCAATCGTCCGGTGAGGGCATATATAATAGACAAGGAGGGAACGGAATACAGCGTATCCTATGCTTACGATGCCCTGGGCAGGGTGGTCTCCGTAACGGAGGAAGAGGGCTACGTGACCCGGTATGCCTATGATGGGGCGGGGAACCTCTTAAGCGTCACCGACGCAGACGGCCGGGTGAGCGGAGTCAATGAATATGACGGGATGGGAAGACTGTCTGCGGTGAAGGACGCCCTGGGTAACAGGACGGTCTGCAGCTATGATGCAGCGGGCAACCTGAAGGAGACGGCAGAGCTGCTTTCCACCGGT
>JBJENR010000015.1:0-1519 GCA_051880315.1 Acetatifactor sp. | reverse complement strand
CTGCATCACCGGATATGGTGGCAATGGTCATGTATCAGAAAAGCTGCCTGTATCTTCCCTTCTACCGCCAGGAAAAAGACTGGTTCCAGAAAGGAGTCCCTCTTCCAAGGGAGACAGCAGCACACTGGTATAACTACTGTGCGCTTGAATACCTTACTCCTGTATACGAGGCACTTCACCGGGAACTTTTACAGCGGGAAGTGATCCATGCAGACGAGGTGCCATGCCAGGTGCTTCATGAAGAAGGGCGGGAAGCCACCTCAAGATCCTATTTCTGGATCTATCTGAGCGGGACCGATGGACTTCCGGGGATCGTGCTTTATGATTACAGGAAGGGCAGAGGCGGGGAAAATCCCATCGAGTTCCTGTCCGGATTCAGCGGAATGCTGCACTGTGACGGATACTCCGCATACGGAAGGATCGAGGATGTGATCCTGGTATGCTGTCTGGCCCATTGCCGCAGAAAATTTTATGAAGCCGTCCCCGCCGGGCGCCGGAAAAAGCTGAAGCTTCTGGATATCAATTCAGAACAGGAACTGAAAGACCCTTTTTCAGAAACTCCTGATGACAGCCAGCTCCTTCCGGCAGAAAAAGGAGTTCTTTTCTGCAACCGTCTGTTCTTTCTGGAGCGCAGCTACAAAGGTCTGCCGGCAGAGGAACGGAAGCAGAAACGCCTGGAAAAGGAACCGGAAATATGGAATGAATTCTGGTCATGGCTGGGAACCCTGAACCCAACAGGAGGAAGCAAACTGGAAAAAGCAGTAAACTATGCCTTTAACCACAAAGATACGCTGATGAACTATCTTCTGGATGGAAGATGTGAGATCTCCAACAACGCAGCGGAACGGAGGGCAAAGTCTTACGCAACAGCCAGGAAAAACTTTCTGTTTCATGATACAGTTGACGGTGCAAATGCAAGCGCAATCGTCATGAGTCTGATTGAAACAGCCAAGGCAAACAACCTGAACATTTATCAATACCTCTACACACTCTTGCTGTATATGCCGGACTACAAAAATGAGCCCGCAGGCATAAAACAGCTGATGCCGTGGAGTGAATTCATAAAGGAAAACTGTTCAGGAATAACAGATACAGAAAAAATACTGCCGGAAAAACGAGGGGACCTGCCTATGTAAGGTCTCCTGAAAGTCGTACCCGGGCGGTTATTCATCGCTTACATTATACCGTCACTCAAAACAAGAATCTCGTCTGCCATTTTTGCTGCACCTAAGCGATGAGTAATAAAAATAGTAAGTTCACCCGCTGTCATATCCGCAATTTGATCATATAGTTTGCGCTCTCCTATTGGGTCAATTGCTGATGTAGGCTCATCAAAAATTCTTACAGGAGCTTTATGTAATAATGTTTTCGCAAGCATTACACGTTGCCATTGACCTTGAGAAATTTCATGTCCATCAGATTGTAATCTACCTATCGCTGTATTTAATCCCTTCGGCCATGTTTTAATAATCTGATCCATTTCAAACGCATGTAAAAATTTCCATAGTTCTGATTCGTT
>JBJENR010000014.1:2514-25673 GCA_051880315.1 Acetatifactor sp. | reverse complement strand
GATGGTAAATTAAGGAATCCATGGAATGAAAAAGTACTGCTGCGCATTACATTAAATAAGCAGACAGACAAACTGGTAATCTATATTGCTAAGGAGGAACAGGGAATTCAGGACGCAAAAGCGATTTACAGTTCTGATCCCGCCCAGGGAATTTTCAGTGATGCATTTCCTGTCACAGACGAAGAGCTGGCGATGCTGAGAGAATTATTGACGAATATAATCAAGGAGAACGAAGCAAAGGAATAGGAATAAAGTGAATCCAATTCATAAGAAGTATTCCTTCGATAAATACTCAGGATAAAGATAATTAGAATCGTATATCAGGAGGTTGCTTTGAGACATCATAGTATGATTCGTGATAAAATGAAGGAGTCGGTTTCGGCAGTTCTGCCGATTACAGCCATCGTGGCGGTGCTGTGTCTTTTTGCAGTGCCCGTAGGCAGTGGACTGGTTCTATCCTTTTTCCTTGGGACGATTATGATCATTGTGGGCATGGGGCTGTTCACTATCGGTGCGGACGTAGCCATGACCCAGATAGGCAATCATATCGGAGCTAGGATGACAGCCTCCAGGAAGCTGTGGCTGATTCTGATTCTGAGCTTTGTGCTGGGAGTGATAATAACGGTGGCGGAACCGGATTTGCAGGTTTTGGCCACCTATGTTCCCGATATCGATACGACAGTTCTGATCGCCACGGTTTCTGCAGGTGTAGGACTGTTTCTTATGGTTAGCATGCTCCGCATTCTCTTCCGGATTCCCCTGAAGTGGCTTTTGTTTGGTCTGTATATTGTAGTATTTATTCTGGCAGCGTTATCCAATCCGGATTTTCTGTCTGTGGCGTTTGATTCCGGCGGTGTTACCACGGGTCCCATGACGGTACCTTTTATCATGGCGATTGGTGTCGGTGTGGCCTCTATCCGAAGTGATGAAAATGCCAAATCGGATAGCTTCGGTCTGATTGCGCTGTGCTCCATCGGTCCCATCCTTGCGGTATTACTGCTGGGATTTCTCTATCAAAGTAACACGGCAGGGGATTCGACAATGCATATCGGCGAATATCTCACCTCGGTGGATGTGGGGAAGGAATATCTTACAGCATTCCCGGATTACATGGGGGAGGTGGCAGTGGCGCTGCTGCCGATCTGCCTGTTCTTTTTTCTGTTTCAATTGGCTGCCTTGAAACTGAAAAAGCGCACCTTTCTCACAATCCTGATTGGCATTCTCTTTACCTATGTGGGGCTGGTGCTGTTTCTGACAGGAGTGAATGTAGGATTTTCTTCCCTGGGTTATGTTCTGGGTGGAGCCCTGGTGGAGGGGAATCTGAAATGGCTGCTGGTTCCGATTGCCGTTTTGATGGGCTGGTTTATTATCAATGCGGAGCCGGCGGTTCATGTGCTGAACAAGCAGGTGGAGGAATTGAGTGCAGGTGCCATTTCCGAGAAGGTCATGGGACGCACCCTTTCCATTGCGGTTGCAGCAGCCATGGGGCTTGCCATGGTGCGCGTGCTGACAGGAATATCGATTCTATGGTTTATGCTGGCGGGATATGTGATTGCGTTGACTCTGGCTTTTTTTGTCAAACCGACCTTTACGGCTATCGCCTTTGATGCGGGAGGTGTTGCTTCCGGTCCTATGACGGCGGCCTTCATGCTTCCCTTTGCCATGGGAGTCAGCACAGCCCTTGGGGGCAATGTGATGACGGATGCCTTCGGACTGGTGGCCATGGTGGCCATGATGCCGTTGATTACCGTCCAGATTATGGGTGTGATTACAGCGGTGGTTTCTAAACGCAGGGAGGCTGTGCAAAGCCTCGTCTCCGGTTTTGGGGAGGATGAGACCATTGAACTGTGGGAGGTGTCCTGATGGAGTTGTATTATGTGCTTGGGATTGTAGACAGAAACAGAGCAGAGGATTTGCAGAAGCTCTGCCGTGAGCTGAAGCTCTCTGTGGCGGTGACTAATTTTGGAAAAGGAACGGCGACTTCGGAGCATTTGTCATTGTATGATTTACAGCCTACGGAAAAGGCGATTGTGGGGACTATTGTTACGGGCAGTTCCATGAAGCAGCTGATGCGGGCAGCCAAGCGAAAGATGTTTATTGATATTCCGGGAAACGGAATTATGATGGCAATTCCCATGAAGAGTGTGAGTGGCGGTAGAAATCTGGCATATTTTACGGATGGACAGGAAATTGGAGGAGGTGTTCCGGATATGGAGTTCAAGAATGAGCTGATAGTGGTAATCATAAACGAGGGCTATGCGGATCAGGTGATGGATGCCGCAAGAAGTGCGGATGCCACCGGCGGAACCATCCTTCACGCCAAGGGAACCGGTGGTGAGCATGCAGAGAAGTTTTTCGGCGTATCTCTTGCGGAGGAGAAGGATATGATTTATATCCTGGCACCCTCCGGTAAAAAGTCTGATATCATGAAAGCCATCAGCAGGAAGTGTGGCATAGAGACCCCGGCCAGGGCAGTCAGCTTTTCCCTGCCGGTGTCGGAGGTAGTGGGAATTCGGCGTTTGGATGAGGAGTGAAACGAATCAGCGCTTGGATAATAAGTGAACCACACTGCCGTTTGGATGACGAAGGAACAATATCGCTACTTTGAATGATGAGTGAACTTGCGCTTGACAAATAGCAGAGGATGGATTATATTTCTACTATGACAAAAAGGCTGTGACGAAGAGGAGTATGCATTGCCCCTTTACAGAGAGAGCGGCCGCCTGACTTGTTTCGGGATGTGATTCCCGGCGGAGGATATGGCGCTGGAAGGTTGCTTGAAGGAAGGCGTGAGGAAGGTAGCTTCTGAGCCGGAGAGTTGAACGACGGATGTTTAGTAGGCTTTCACGATTTATCCCCGTTATCGGATAGGACTTTGATGGAAGTCACTGAGACAGTTGCCGTGAGGCGATTGTGAACAAAGGTGGTACCGCGTATTTAACGCCCTTTGCAAACATTGAGTTTGCAGAGGGCATTCTTATTTTCAGGAAAGAAAGGAGCACACACTATGAGCAAAGAACTGGCAAAAACCTATGACCCCAAGGGCATAGAAGACAGATTGTATCAAAAATGGGTGGAAAAGAAATATTTTCATGCGGAGGTGGACCACAGCAAGACTCCCTTTACCATCGTGATTCCGCCCCCAAATATCACAGGACAGCTGCACATGGGGCACGCCCTGGACAATACTATGCAGGACATCCTGATTCGCTTTAAGAGAATGCAGGGTTATAATGCCCTCTGGCAGCCGGGAACAGACCATGCTTCCATTGCAACCGAGGTCAAAATCATTGAAAAACTGAAGGAGCAGGGCATCGACAAGCATGATCTGGGAAGGGAAAAGTTTCTCGAAAGAGCCTGGGAGTGGAAGAAGGAATACGGCGGCCGCATTGTCAGCCAGCTGAAGAAGATGGGTTCCTCCTGTGACTGGGACAGAGAGCGCTTTACCATGGATGAGGGCTGTAATAAGGCAGTTACCGAAGTTTTTGTAAAAATGCATGAAAAAGGCTATATCTACAAGGGCTCCCGCATCATTAACTGGTGTCCTGTTTGTAACACCTCCATCTCGGATGCAGAGGTCGAGTACCAGGAGCAGGCAGGACATTTCTGGCATATCAAATATCCGCTGATGAACGAGGATGGTACGCCCAGTACCACAGAGTTTCTGACCTTTGCCACAACCCGTCCCGAGACCATGCTGGGGGACACCGCAGTAGCCATTCATCCCGAGGATGAACGTTATCAGCATCTGATTGGCAGGAGTGTGATGCTGCCGATTATGAACCGGGTAATCCCCATTGTAACGGATACCTACGTTGACCGGGAATTCGGTACCGGTGTGGTTAAGATTACTCCCGCCCACGATCCTAACGATTTTGAGGTTGGAAAGCGTCATAATCTGCCCATCATCAACGTGATGAACGACGACGCTACCATCAATGAGAATGGTGGAAAATACGCCGGCATGGACCGCTATGAAGCCAGAAAGGCCATCGTAGAGGAGCTGGACCGTCAGGGACTGCTGGTTAAGATTGAGGATTACAGCCATAATGTAGGTACCCATGACCGCTGCAAGACCACCATTGAGCCTCTGGTAAAGGAGCAGTGGTTTGTAAAGATGGATGAGCTCATCAAGCCCGCTGTTGAGGCTGTTAAGAACGGCGAGATCAAGCTGATTCCCGAGCGTATGGAGAAGACCTATTTCAACTGGACGGACAATATCCGTGACTGGTGTATCAGTCGTCAGCTCTGGTGGGGGCACAGAATTCCTGCTTATTACTGTGATAAGTGTGGAGAAGTAACCGTTGCCAAGGAAATGCCGAAGATGTGTCCCAAGTGTGGCTGTGAGCATTTGACCCAGGACCCGGATACTCTGGATACCTGGTTCAGCTCCGCACTCTGGCCCTTTGAGACCCTGGGCTGGCCGGAGCAGACTGAGGACTTGAAGTATTTTTATCCCACGGATGTGCTGGTAACCGGTTATGATATCATTTTCTTCTGGGTTATCAGGATGATTTTCTCCGGATATGAGCAGATGGGAGAGAAGCCCTTTAAGACCGTTCTGTTCCACGGGTTGGTAAGAGACAGTCAAGGAAGAAAGATGTCCAAATCTCTGGGCAACGGTATTGACCCGCTGGAGATTATTGACCAGTACGGTGCAGATGCGCTGCGGCTGACATTGATTACCGGTAATGCCCCCGGCAATGATATGCGTTTCTATTATGAGAGAGTGGAGAACAGCCGTAACTTTGCAAACAAGGTATGGAATGCGTCCCGGTTTATCATGATGAACATGGAGAGCGTAAAGGAGAAGACGGGAAAGGATATCACGGTACCCGCAGCAAATGAGCTGGAGCCCGTTGATAAGTGGATTCTTTCCAGGCTGAATACCCTTGTGAAGGATGTTACCGATAACATGGAGAACTTCGAACTTGGTATCGCTGTTCAGAAGGTATATGACTTTATCTGGGAAGAGTTCTGCGACTGGTATATTGAGATGGTGAAGCCCAGACTCTACAATTCAGATGACGCAGCAAGCCAGAACGCTGCTCTCTGGACCCTGAAGACTGTCCTCATTGATGCGCTGAAGCTGTTACATCCTTATATGCCATTTATTACGGAGGAGATTTTCTGTACCCTGCAGAGCGAAGAGGAATCCATCATGATCAGCTCCTGGCCGGTATATTCCGAGGAGCGTTCCTTTGCGAAGGAAGAGAAGGACATTGAGACTATAAAGGAGGCAGTTCGCGGTATTCGTAACATCAGAAGCGAGATGAACGTGGCTCCCAGCCGCAAGGCAGGTGTATACGTTGTCAGCGAGGATGAGGGTATCCTGAATACCTTCACTGAGGGTAAGCTGTTCTTTGCTTCTCTTGCCTATGCAAGCGAGGTGGTAATGCAGAAGGATAAGTCCGGTATTGCCCAGGATGCGGTATCTGTAGTGATTCCCGGTGCAACTCTCTATATTCCCTTTGCGGAGCTGGTGGACATTACCCAGGAAATCGAGAGACTGAAGAAGGAGCAGAAGCGCTTAGAAGGGGAGCTCGCCCGTGTCAACGGTATGCTCTCCAACGAGCGGTTTATCTCCAAGGCTCCCGAGGCAAAGATTGCAGAGGAGAAGGAGAAGCTGGAAAAGTATACCCGGATGATGGCGCAGGTTACCACCAGACTGGCTCAGCTGCAGTAAGAAAAAGGCAGGTGCATTACCATCGCACCTGCCATCTTTTTTTATAGCTGCCGTCGTCTCCTGCCTCTTCCTTTGCATCCCGGAAAACAGACTGTTTTCTTTTTTCATATAAATATGCATCATATTCCGCCGTGTCAAAGGGCAGGAGAATCTCGCAATTTCCCTTCCATTGGGACAGATAGGCGGCATTGGATATCATGAGGGAGTTGATGCCCTCGCAGCCCTTTGCCAGCAGGGGGGAACCTGTCAGTACTGCATCCGCAAAATTCTGCAGGATACCTCTGTGGGCAGTTTCTTTTTTGTCCGGCTCATATTCCCGGTATTGTACCGGAACAGAGTCGGGAGAGCCGTTATTTCGGAAGCAGATTTCTCTCTCGTCGATATCAAACTTCCATATCTTCAGTTTGCCTTCTTCCAATACCAGTTTACCGCGACTTCCCGATATTTCCAAACGATTTGTACCCGGAAACTCTCCGGTAGAGGTGAGGAAGGTGCCGGTGGCACCGTTTTGATACCTGGCAAAAATGGTGACATCGTCCTCGACTTCGATATTGTGATATTTGGCCGTGTCACAGAAGGCGGTGACACTAACGGGCATGCCGCAGAGCCATTGCCATAGATCCAGATTGTGGGGAGCCTGATTAATCAGTACTCCGCCGCCTTCTCCTGCCCAGGTCGCCCGCCAGCTGCCGGAGTCGTAATAGCTCTGGGTACGGTACCAGTTCGTGATGAGCCAGGAGGAGCGCTTTAGGCTACCGATTTCTCCGCTCTGAATCAGTTCCCTTGCATGCTGAAACAGGGGATTGGTACGCTGGTTGAACATGATGCCGAAGACCCTGCCGCTTTTTACTGCGGCTTCATTCATTTTTTCTGCCGCGGATACACTGATATCCGCGGGCTTTTCCACGAGCGCGTGAAGTCCCTGTTCAAATGCCCTGACGGCGATTTGGCCATGCAGTGGGTGAGGCGTTGCGATGATGACGGCATCAAGGCATTCTCTACAGAACATTTCCTCATATTCCGAATAGAGCGGGATGCCCTGAAAATGTTCCCCGGCACGCTGCCTCTTTGATTCGTCGATGTCGCAGAGGGCGGCAAGGCGCATTCCTGTAATTTCCTGTCGGAAGATGCAGGAGGCGTGTGCAAACCCCATGTTGCCGATTCCCACAATTCCAATTCTGATTTCCTTTTGTTTTTCCATAGCAGCTCCAAACGTTAGTGGTTCAGGTATTGTAGGTATCGGAGGTGTCGGCCACTACGAAGGCTACATTTTCTTTGTGCCGTGAGGTTTTGACACGTTTCATCAGTTCCTCATAAAACAAATTTTCATCCAGTGGCAGTGTTACAGGGTGTCCCAGCCAGTCGGAGAGATGCATGGCGTTGGAAAGAGTCAGTCCGTTGATACCCTCTTCGCCGCCGGCAATGAGGGGCTCTTTCCGTAAGATGGCGGCGGCAAAACGATTGAGCACTTCCGGATGCTGAGGAGATTTGCCATCTGTCTCCACCTCTATCTGTTCGCTCTTGGGACATCCGAAGGGAACCTTGTTTGTCCGGGAAAATTCCGGCTCGCTCATCTCCAGCTCATATACGGTAAGTTTTCCGTTTTCGGCCACCAGCTTTGCGCTGTCCATCTGTATCTCAAATCGGTTGGTACCGCAGGCATCACCGGTAGAGGTGATGAAGACACCGGTGGCACCGTTTGCATATCTGACATATGCGGTGACATCGTCCTCCACTTCGATGTCATGCCACTGACCATAGGAAAGCTTCGCGGAGACCTCCACGGGCATGCCGCAAATCCACTGCCAGAGGTCCAATTGATGAGGGCATTGATTTAAGAGAACCCCACCGCCTTCCCCCGCCCAGGTGGCGCGCCATGCCCCGGAATCGTAGTATGCCTGAGGCCGGTACCAGTTGGTAATCAGCCAGTTGGTGCGGCGAATCTGACCATATTTGCCGCTTGCTACCAGCTCCTTCATCTTGCGGTAGACATGGTCGGTACGCTGATTAAACATCATGCCGAAGACCACGCCTGCTTTTTGGGCAGCCTCATTCATCTCCCTTACCTGTCTTGTGTAAACACCGGCAGGCTTTTCTACCATAACATGGATATGGCGGCGGAAACATTCCATGGCATATTTGGGATGGTCGTAGTGGGGGACGGAGACCAGAGCAGCATCCAGTAGGCCGCTGTCCAACATTGCTTCGGCAGAAGAGTATTTTCTGACATTCTCCGGCAGATTTTCCTTTGCCCATTTGATTCTGTCAGGGTTGATATCGGCAATTGCCGCCACCTCAATTTCGGGGCAAAGACCTTTAGCTATGTTGTTGTAGTGTCCCGTTCCCATATTTCCCAGACCGATGATTCCAAGTCTTATTTTTCCCATGTGAGAGCCTCCTTTTCTATTTCTATACAAAAATGTTTCTGAATGAGGCAAACTGTCAGAAGCCCCTTGATTTCAGAAAGTCGTAGCTGATTTTCAGACATGCAAAGGGGTCTGCACCATTGCAGTCGTCCTGCTCCACAAGCAGGTATTCCGTACCGGCATCCTCACAGGCGGCGAGGGCACCGTCCATGTTCAGATTCCCCGTTCCCAGGGCTGCCATTTTCCTGCCGTAGGCCATGTCCTTCAGGTGCACACAGGGCACTCGCCCGCTCAGCCGGCGAATCCACTGTGCAGGGTCCCCACCGCCTGCCTGAATCCAATAGGTATCGGGAGTAAAGCAAAGCTCCTCCGGAGCAAAACGTTCCGCCAGAAGCTCCAGGACAGTCCTGTCTCCCAGCCGGATAAATTCCTGGTCATGGTTGTGATAGCAAAGGCGTTTTCCGTGCTTATTCAGTAGCGCTCCGGCACTGCCGAATCTTTGATAAAAAGCCTCCACTCCTTCCTTGTGCACCTCATAGTAGCCGATACCGATGTTTTTGCAGGCAAAGACATCGTGGTCGGCAATCACCTCTGAGGTGTTTTGAGCAATGCGCTCCGGGGGAATGTGGGTAAGGACACATTTCAGTCCCGCCCTGTCTAATGCTCCCTTTAGCCATAGCGGCTCATAGTCGCAGGTTCCTGAGACCTGGACATATTGATAGCCCATGTCTGCAACCCTCTGCAAGGTTTCCTCAAAGTCAGACAGATTTTTGCAGAAATCTCTTACGGTATATAACTGAGCTCCGATTTTCATGGTTCCTTTTCTCCCCAAATCTGTTTTCATTCGTGCTTTCAGCCCTGTCCACAGGCTGAAAGCACCTCCCGAAAGGCTGTGCAGGCAGCGTCAAAGGCAGCACGGTTGCTTTCATATTCGTAGATTCCGGGCAGAGTGCGGCTGCCCTCCTTTTCCAGGGCGGCTAGGCCGCTAAACACCTTAAGGTGGGGCTCTATGGTAAAGGACTTTCCGCCCATGGAAAGGTATTCCTTCACAATATGGGGCAGGTTTCCGATTCCCTTTCCGGCAGGTACCACGCTGCCGTCTGCCAGAGCATCTTTTATATGAAGATACAGAATGTGTGATTTTAAGAGTTCCCAGGCCTCTTTGGTGTCCTGACCGCACTGGATAAAGTTTGCCGGGTCAAAGATGCCTTTGATTTCCGGTAATGCGGTGAGGATTTCCAGGCATCTGGGAGCGGTGTCGCCATAGATACCCTTTTCGTTTTCGTGGCAGAGTGTAAAAGGGTGCCCCTTTGCGGAATCGACAAATTTTCCCATCCGCTCCAGCACCTCTTCCCTGTAATCAGAGGGAGCCTTGCCCTGGGGGAGGTAGAAGGAAAACAGCCGAAAGGCTTGTGCACCGAGAATATCTGCAATGTCAAGCGTGCGCTTGAAGGTCTCCAGATGGGCATGGAAATTGTCTCTTTCAATGTCGATTTTGCCTATGGGAGATCCGATGGACCATACGGACAGGCCCTCGGCGTCGAGACGACTTTTGATTTCCTGTGCTTTTGCCGGAGTAATATCGGAGATGCTTTCCCCATCCACGTTACGGATTTCCATTCCGTCCAGACAGTTGGCCTTCAGAGAGGCAATCTGGGCAGACAGCCCCGGGTCGGCTTCGTCGGAAAATGCATAGATGTTAACAGTCATTTTGTGCTCCTTTCCTGTTTTGATATACGGAATCCGATACCGGCAACCACAGTGACCGGCTCTGATTTAACTATACAGCCATAGGGCGGCAAAACAAATTGTTATTCTTTGCAAAGCACATTGCAAATATTATCAGTCTGTGATAAAATGACCCCGTTGCAGAACACGGATACTTATGACCGGAGGAGAAAGTATGGCAGAGCTGACGTGGTATCAGGGGGAGTCGGTTTCCTTTCGACACTCCATTGACCCCAGACCCAATCCTGATACTTTTAAGCTGCACAACCATGCCTCCTATGAAATATACTATTTCATTTCGGGGAAGGGCAGCTTTTTTATTGAGGGTAACGAATATTGCCTGCACAGTGGGGACCTGCTGATTATGCGGAGTACGGAAGCCCATTTTATATCTGTGGACCCGTCGGTTCCCTATGAGAGATTTACTTTGCATTTTCTCAGGGATATGGTTTACGGACTGGAGGGGGGAGGGGAGCTTCTCAAGGCCTTTGACAAGAGGGAGGCGGGAAGGCAAAATCTCTTTACCGGAAAGGATTTCAAAAACGGAACCTGCTCAGCACTGATTGCCAATCTTATGCAGTCTTCGGACTCGAATCCGCGCCTGCAGGCAGTTACAAATCTGTATGCTCTGCTCAATGAGATTCGTCTGGCATATGAGGCAAAGGGAGCGGACAAAACCCCTGAGAGGGAAAGCCTTGCCTACAGTATTATCAGCTATATCAACAATCATCTGGAACAGCAGCTGACGCTGGACAGTATCTGCAGTCTCTTTTTTATCAGCAAGGCGCAGCTCTGCCGCATCTTCAAGATGACTACCGGCACCACTGTTGGAGGGTACATTGCGGTGAAGCGTCTGACGGCGGCGCGGGAGAGGATTCTGGAAGGGATTCCTGCCACGAGGGCGTATCTGGAGTGTGGCTTTAACGATTATTCGGCCTTTTACAGGGCATACAGAAAACAGTTCGGATGTTCTCCGGCAGCAGACCGTGGGGCGGAGAAAAAATGACATACAGGAGAAATGACTTGCAAAAAAAGAAGATAACAACCTTTGAAGAAGCAGTTAATTACATAAATGATACTCCCCGGTTCACTTCCAAAAATTCCATGGAGGACACCAGGGTCTTTCTGGAAAAGCTGGGAAATCCGGACAGAAGGCTTCGGATTCTCCATGTCGCGGGGACCAACGGGAAGGGCTCTGTCTGCGCATATATGCGTTCCGTTCTGGAAGCGGCAGGATACAGGGTGGCAGTGTTTACATCGCCTCATCTGGTGGACATCAGGGAGCGGTTTGTGGCAGAAGGTAAGTGGATAACAAAGGAGGAATTCCTCAGAGCCTTCCTGCAGATATATGATATGCTGGACTGGGACGGGGAGAAAGGTTATCATCCCACCTATTTTGAATTTCTTTTTTTCATAGCCATGCTTTATTTTGACAGGCTGCAGCCGGATTTCTGTATTCTGGAAACCGGACTGGGCGGCAGACTGGATGCCACAAATTCCGTGACAAAAAAAGAACTGTCGGTGATAACCCATATCAGTCTGGACCATGTGCAATACCTGGGGGACACACCGGAAAAGATAGCAGGGGAAAAGGCCGGTATCATGCAGGCGGGAGCACCTGTGGTTTTTTGGGATACCTGTGTCGAAACAAGTACCGTCTTTGAAAACCGTGCGAAAGAACTTGGCATAATTTCCCACCCCGTGTCGAAACATGACTATCAGTTCTTGGGTTTTCACAATAAAAGCATTGATTTTTCCCTGCATACTCGGTATTATAATTATGTCAGTCTGACTTTGCATACCATCGCCGCATACCAGATGGAGAATGCGGCACTGGCTGTCCGGGCCCTGGAGGTTTTGGACGGCGGAAGGACAATCACCGTAGAACAGATACAAAAGGGCGTGTCAGACTGCTTCTGGGAAGGACGCATGGAAGAGGTGCTTCCGGAGGTGTATGTGGACGGCGCCCACAATGAGGATGGGATCAGAGTCTTTCTTGAAACGGTGGCCGGTGACGGGCATGTGGGTTCCAGAGCGCTGTTGTTTGGGGTGGTAAAGGATAAGGACTATGAGATTATGGGAAAGGAGCTGGCAGAGTCCGGCTGCTTTGACAGAATCGTTGCCGCTCATCTGCAGACGGACAGGGGAGTGGACACGGACAGGCTTAGAAGGCTGTTTGAACGCTATCCCGGCTGTCAGTACAGCTTTTATGAGAATGTCGCCGATGCCCTGCGGGAGCTTTTGGACAGCCGCGGTAAGCGGGAGCGCATCTATGCTGCAGGCAGCCTGTACCTGGTGGGCGAGATAAAGGAGTTGCTTAAAAATGATAAATTTTGAAGAAGAATTGAAGAAGTTCCATCCCAGCCTGGAGGTTGAGGATGCGGAGGATGCCATTTACAATCAGGATTTGACGGATATGGCTGATTTACTTGTAAAAATGATTAAGGAATCCGAGGAAAAGGCGGAAGAGGAGTAAAAATGTTTTGCTATAACTGTGGTAGGCAATTATCCGAACATGACTTCTGCACTTCCTGTGGAGCGGATGTATCCCTGTACAAGAAGATAATGTATGTCTCCAACATGTACTATAATGAAGGCTTGGAGAAAGCGGAAGTAAGAGATCTGGCAGGTGCGATTACCAGTCTCCGCCAGAGTCTCAAATTCAATAAGAACAATATCGAAGCCCGCAATCTGCTGGGTCTGGTTTACTTTGAGACAGGGGAGGTGGTGGCTGCTCTCAGTGAGTGGGTCATCAGCAAGAACCTCAGACCGGAGAAAAATATTGCGGACGATTATATAGAAAGGCTGCAGTCCAATGCTGCCAGGCTGGATGCAATCAACCAGACGATTAAGAAATACAACCAGGCGTTGGTTTACTGTCAACAGGACAGCAAGGATCTGGCAGTGATTCAGCTGAAAAAGGTACTGTCGCTGAATTCGCGGTTCGTCCGTGCGCATCAGCTGCTGGCCCTGCTGTATATAGATAACGAGCAGTGGGAAAAGGCGGAGAGAGAATTAAAGAAATGTCTTGACATAGACCGGAACAATACACAGACCCTTCGTTACCTGAAGGAAGTGGAGCTGATGTTGATTCCGGATGAGACGGTGAAACAGACCGGAAAGCGCAAGAAGGAGGATACCATTCGCTATGTCAGCGACAATGAAATGATTATCCAGCCGCTGAGTGTGAAGGAGCCGAAGAACTCAGGGGTTGCCACTCTTGTAAATCTGGGAATCGGGTTGCTGATTGGCCTGGCGGTGACTTATTTTCTCATGGTGCCCTCGGCGGAAGCAAATGCAAGGAGTGAGGCCCAGAGGACAATTACAGAGATCAGTAATCAGTCCGATGCCAAAACCTCACGCATCCAGGAGCTTGAGAATGAGAATAATAAGCTGATGCAGGACAAGGAGAACCTGCAGAACAAACAGGATAGTAACCTCGAGAGGCTTAAGGCTTATGACGACCTGCTTGCTATGGCTTCGGATTATCTGACTGAGGGAAATAATGACGCTGCTGCTGCGGAGCTGGAGAGGATTACCGGGGAGGTATCCCTTGGGGAATACAGTGAAGGCTTCGAGGAGTTCTGCGCCACTCTCCTGAAGGAAATCGGACCGGAGCTTTCTGCCAGGTATTATGACGAGGCGTATGAATACTTCCGCAAGGAAGAATATGGAGCGGCCATCGAGTCCTTTCAGAGAGCTGCCTATTATGACCCGGAAAATGAAGATGCCTGTTATTTCCTGGCCCGTGCTTACCAGAAGGATGGCAACAAAGAGCAGGCAATTGCAACCTATCAGCAGTTTATCATAGACTTTCCCAATTCTCCCAAGGTGCTGAACAAGGAGATTGAGCGCTATCTGAAGGAACTGGGAGCGGAGACAGAATAGACCGGAATTCACGAAATACAAAAGAATGCTTTTACGAAAGAAAAGAACCTGTATGTACATATGGGTTCTTTTTGTTATGCGCATTTTGAAACCGAAGGAAAGGAAGGAAATGTATGGAAAGGATAGCAGAAGAGGATTTTAAGGTGATTGATCACTGCCTTATGATAAGACTTCCGGAGGAGGTGGATCATCATCAGGCGGCAATGATCTGTGAGTATGCAGACAGACTGTTGTATCGGGAGGATGTCTGTAATGTCATCTTTGATTTTGAAAACACCAGCTTTATGGACTCCTCGGGAATCGGAATCATTATGGGGAGATACCGAAAGATATCCTGCTTCGGAGGAAGGATTTATGCAATACATGTAAATAAGCAGATTAGAAGAATTCTGGGAATATCAGGTTTAGAAAAGATAGTGGAGGTACTGGAAGCATGAAAAACGAAATGGAGATTATTTTTGATGCGGTTTCTGATAACGAGGGCTTTGCAAGAGTAGCGGTGACTGCCTTTGTTGCCAGGTTAAATCCCACGCTGGAGGAACTGGCTGACATCAAAACGGCGGTGTCTGAGGCAGTGACCAATTCCATTATTCACGGATACGGAAATCTGCAGAATTTCAATACCCCTCAGGGCAGGCAGGCGGTTTATCACGGCGGAAAGGTAAGAGTCAGCTGTCTGCTGGAGGAGGATATGCTACATATTGAGGTTTCGGACAGCGGAATAGGAATCGAAGATGTGGAACAGGCCATGGAACCCCTGTTTACCACAAAACCGGAGCTGGAGCGCTCGGGCATGGGCTTTGCCTTCATGGAGGCCTTTATGGATGAACTGGAGGTGGAAAGTGAGCCGGGGAAGGGAACCGTTGTGCGGATGAAAAAGAAGCTTAAGACAGGTGACTGGATAGACAGTGAGGAATGACACATGGAGGAAATATCAGTACTGATTGCAAGGTCACAGGCTGGAGAAAAGGATGCGAGAGAAGTACTGATAGAGAAAAATCTGGGGCTTGTTCATCATATTGTGAGACGGTTTGCGGGAAGGGGTGTTGAGCTTGAGGACCTTTTTCAGATTGGCACCATCGGTCTGATGAAGGCCATAGACAAATTTGACCTGAAGCTGGGGCTGCAGTTCTCTACTTACGCGGTGCCCATGATTACCGGTGAAATCAAGCGTTTCTTAAGGGATGACGGACCAATCAAGGTATCCCGGACAATCAAGGAGAACGGCTTTAAGGTGAAAATGGCGAAGCAGAGGCTGCAGTCCGAGCTGGGGCGGGAGCCGACCTTACAGGATATCGTGGCGGCAACAGGGCTTTCCCCGGAGGATGTGGTGGTTGCCATGGAAGCCTCTGTAGAAGTGGAGTCCATCTACAGTGCCGTGTACCAGGATGATGGAAGTGAGGTGTATCTGGTGGACAAGGTGGTACGCGGAGCAAGCGGCAGTGTGGGCAGCAGCATGGTGGGAATTGCGGGCTGTGAAGATACTGAGAAGGAAAAACTGCTGGACCATATGCTGCTGGGACAGTTGTTGGATACACTCACCCCCTCCGAAAGGCAGCTGATCTATCTTCGATACTTCGGAGACAGAACCCAGATGGAGGTGGCATCGCTGTTGGGCATCAGCCAGGTACAGGTCAGCAGACTGGAGAAAAAAATTCTGATGCGGCTGCGGGAAAAAGCTTTGTGTTGATTAAGTTTTTATGAAATGTTATATTTTTTACTTTCCCTATTGTCAAAAATCAGTTAATATGGAAATGGAAGAAACTGAAATTGTCACACGAAGGTGAATGCCGGGAACGGAAGGAAAAAGGCGAGATGCAAATGAAAATAGACAAGGAAGAGATTATTTCTTTAGATGAGCCGGAGAAGAAGGAGACTCAGAAAAAAAAGGGTGGAGGAGTTGTATTAAAGGTATTTGGGGTATTGGCTTTATGTGCTCTGCTGATGGGGGCTGAGGCATTTTATTTTCTCAGGTTTTATGAGCCTGCGGACAAAATAACCGGCGAGGAAAAGGAGAGCGGTAACGGAGAGAACGAGGTGCCTGTGCTTTCTGATTCGGTGGTATACTCTCAGGAGGAGCTGGATGCCAGAATATCGGAGGCACTGCAGAACATCAGCGGAGAGGAAGCAGAACGCATTCTGGGAGAAATCAGGGAATCCCTTTCTCAGGGGATGTCGACCCTGGATACCTTGCGCCCGCTATACCCTCATGAGCTCATCGTGGCCAGCGGAGGAAGATATCATTTTGTGCCCATTAATTATGAGCTGAAAATGAACGATTATGAACAGGCGAATCTGGAGATACTGGACAGCGGGGAATTCCGTTATCTGACGGAGGGACAGGTGACATCCCACAAGGGAATTGATGTCTCAAGCCATCAGGGCAAAATAAAATGGGAACAGGTGGCACAGGACGGTGTGGAATTCGCCATGATCCGCGTGGGCTTCCGGGGCTATGGCAAGGCCGGAAAGCTGGTGGAGGATGAGCAGTTTGATGACAATATCCAGGGAGCATCGAAGGCCGGCATCAAGGTTGGCGTTTACTTCTTCAGCCAGGCCACTACAGAGGAAGAGGTGGATGAGGAGGTAGAGCTTGTTCTGAACAAGATAAAGCCCTACCGGCTGGATTGTCCGGTAGTGGTGGATGTGGAGAGGGTTGACGATGCCCAGGGAAGGATGAATCTGATTTCGGTGGAGGAGCGCACGGCACTGATGCTGAGATTTTGTGAGAAAATCGAGGAAGCAGGCTACAAGCCCATGCTTTATCACAATACGGAGATGAGTGCCATTATGATTGACATCGCCGCTTTTGAAAAATACGACAAGTGGTATGCATCTTATACCAGCAAAATGTTTTACCCTTATGCCTACAGTATCTGGCAGTATTCCAACAAGGGAAAGGTCAGCGGTATCTCCACAGCAGTGGATTTGAATATTTCCTTCGAACCGGTATGGGAGTGATTCGGAAATTTACATGACTCTGTATAGTTGCGTCATTTGATAAGTTTATAAAAAGAAATGGATTGACAGAAGAAAAAAATTATATTATACTAATATCAGTAATCATTCCTAAGATTGATTATAACAACAAAAAAATCAGATTAATGGAGGAAGAATTCATGGCAAAATATGTATGTAGTGTTTGTGGTTATGTTCATGAGGGTGATAATCCCCCTGCGGAGTGCCCTGTATGTCATGTGGGCGCAGACAAGTTCAAGAAAGTGGAAGGCGAGATGACTCTGGCAGCAGAGCATGAATATGGTGTTTATGCCAAGACCGTAAAGAACAATGCAGACATCAGTGAGGAAGATAAGAAGTATATCTTCGAGCAGCTGAAGGCAAACTTCGAGGGCGAGTGCTCTGAGGTTGGTATGTATCTCTGCATGGCACGTATTGCTCATCGCGAGGGATATCCCGAAATCGGTCTCTACTGGGAGAAGGCTGCTTATGAAGAGGCAGAGCATGCAGCTAAGTTTGCAGAGCTACTGGGTGAGGATCTTGAGTCCCACATGAAGGCAAGCACCAAGGAGAACCTTGCATGGAGAGTAGACTGCGAGTTCGGTGCAACCGCAGGTAAGTTTGACCTTGCAAAATGCGCAAAGAAGAACAACCTTGACGCCATCCATGACACTGTTCACGAAATGGCTCGTGACGAGGCAAGACACGGCAAAGCCCTGAAGGGATTATTAGAGAGATACTTTGGCTAAGCTACAAGCCATGCAAAATGGTAAAAATAACGCCCTACAAGTTTACTTGTGAGGGCGTTTGTTTTTGCCATTTTATACGGCGCCAGCCGTCCATGAAATAGCCCGAAGGGCTATGAATGGAGCATGGCTTGAAAGCTGTAGAGCAAGACTTGAAAAGGACCATGAAATAGCCCGAAGGGCTATGAATGGAGCATGGCTTGAAAGCTGTAGAGTCATTATCTTTATGGTGTGGCACCACAAAGGATTAGTCAGGAAATTTATGATTAAGTAAGTGTTCCCTTTAGTTTTATTTTTCCCTGTTTATGAGTTGTGGGCTGATTGCTGTGTACATAGAAGACATTCTGGGGAAATGGTCTCCCCGGGATGATTGTATAAGTATGGATTGCAGTAAATGCATTAATTTTGAAATGATAAGTTTTTTCTGAGCGAATGCGACAATTAAAAACACCATGGAGGTAACGATGAGGCAACTATTTGAAATAGATTTACGGGATTATGAAGATAACGATAGCATATTCAGCAGACCATCCGCAAGAGGAATTATTTGGATACTCACTTTGTTTGTGGGTATCCTTTTTGTAAGCGCAATTTTGTATAATACAGTACAGCTGAGTATGACGTGGGCAGAAGGAATGGGGCAGAAGGAGACACAAATTTCTTTACAAAGCGGAGGAAAGCACCTATACTGAAAAGGAAGGAATAAAGGAAGACCATTTTTTTTTCCACAGATATGTGAAGGAGGCAGAAAAATATGAATAAAAAAGCAATGTATCAACTGACCTATGGATTATTTGTATTGACGGCAAAGGAAGGGGAGAAGGACAACGGCTGTATCGTGAATACCGTAAGCCAGGTGACCACAACGCCGAACCGTATTATTGTGGCGGTGAACAAACAGAACCTGACCCATGATATGATTGTAAATACAGGCGTATTCAATGTGTCCGTGCTCACTGAGAATTCCAAATTCGAGACTTACAAGCACTGGGGGTTTCAGAGCGGACGTGATGTGGATAAGGTGGAAGCCATCAGCTTTAAACGCTCGGAGAATGGGTTGATTTATCTGGCGGAGGAGACCAATGCCTTTCTGTCTGTCAAGGTGGTTTCCATGACGGATCTGGGGACCCATACTCTGTTTCTGGCGGATGTGACAGACGGAGAGGTTTTGTCTGATGAGGCATCCGTGACCTACAGCTATTATCAGAAGAATATTAAGACAGCCCCTGCGGAAACCGAAAAAAAGAAGGGGTTTATCTGCACGGTCTGCGGTTATATATACGAGGGAGACACGCTACCGGAGGATTTCATCTGTCCTTGGTGTAAGCATCCGGCTTCGGATTTTAAGCCTCTGTAGTCAGGAGAAGGGCATATGAAGGTATTGGTGCTTGGGGGGACCTATTTTCTGGGCAGGGCGTTTGTGGAGATGGCGGCAGGGGAGCATCAGCTTACTCTGGTGAACCGTGGGAACAATCCACTTTCTCTGCCCGGTATCACAGAATATTCCATGGACCGTCACGACGGTGAAAAACTGGGAGAGTTACATGGGATGAAGTTTGACGCGGTGGTGGATTTTTGTGCCTATGAAAAGGGAGATATCTCCTTCTTTCTGGAAAAGAGCGGCATTCTCACGGGACAATATCTTTTTGTCAGCACCTGCGATGTGTATCGGAGGGATCTGAAGACGCAGATAAAGGAGGATGCTCCTTTTGAGACCAGGCAGTTTCCCGGGCAGGAGGGTGCCTATATCTCGGGGAAGGTAGCTCTGGAGCAGGAGCTTCAGGAAGTGGGAGCCGGATATGGGTTTCCGGTTACCTCTTTCCGCCCTGTGTTTATTTACGGACCGGGTAATTACGCACCCAGGGAGTCCGTCTATTTCCGATGGATTCTGCAGGCGGGGCAGATACTGCACCCGACAGATGCAACGGGCAGCTTCCAGATGGTTTATGTGAAAGATGTGGCAAGTGCCATTCTGCTGAGCCTTGGCAACCAAACCACCTATGACAGGGCATACAATCTCTGTGCCCCCGGGCGTCTGAACTATGAGAGCTTCCGGGAGATGCTGACAGAGGTGGTTGAGACTCCTTTTGAACAGGTGGATGTCACAGTGGATACCGTGCTGGAGAGGCAGATACCTCTGCCATTTCCCCTGAGGGAGGAGGAGTCCCTGTGGTATGACGGCAGCGCAGTGGAAGAACTGGGACTGAAATATACAGACCTGCTTTCGGGAATGAGGGAGACCTACGCCGCATTTCTGAACACTCCGGAGGCAGTGTAAGTCTGGTTGCCGGAAAATGTATGTATGAAGATCGGGAAAGAAGCATGGAATAAGGCATAACTATGAAATCACGCCAAAAGACTTGAAGAATACAGGCAGAGGCGGAAGGCGGAGGAAGGAAGCAATGGATATCAATCAGGTTTTACAGGAATTGGACGAGCTTTTTCAAACCGGGCAGATTGACAAGGTAGAGGATTTTCTGATTGGAAAATACGAGCAGGCAGAGGAGGAGCGGGATTTCGGTGCCAGACTCTGTATCCTGAACGAGCTGATCGGCTATTACCGGGATATGACAAAGCATGAAGAAGCAGCCCGGATTGCTGCCCTGATTCTTGCCACCATCGAGGAAGCAGGGCTCAAGGACACCCTGGCGGAGGGTACCTCCCTGATGAACATAGCCAATACCTACCGTTTTCTGGGACGATACGAGGAATCGAAGCAGTGTTACGGAAGAGTGCAGGAGATCTACGAGAGACTACTGGAAAAAGGTGATATGCGTTGGGCAGGACTTTACAATAATATGAGTCTGCTCTACAATGCACTTGGGGATTATCAGGGGGCAGTGGACAGTCTGCAGAATGCATTGGAAATCGTAAAGGAAAAGGACGAGGCAAAGATTCAGCTTGCAGTTACCTATACGAATCTGGGACAGGCTTATCTCAGACTTCAAAAGTGGAAGGAAGGGGAGGAAACCCTTCTGGAGGCAGAGAAGATTTTTACGGCAACGAGTAAGAAGGACTGTCATTACTGTGGCTGTGCCAATGCCTTAGGAGCTCTTTATTATGGCTTGGGGCGTTATGAAGAGTCCGTGCGGTACTACAAGGAAGCGCTGGAGAACTTGAAAGAAACCGTTGGAATTACGGAGAACTATCAGCTGGTTCAGGAGAATCTGCGCCAGGCGGAGGCGGCACTTGGAGCAGGCAGGAACAATTCGTGAGCAGAGTAAGCGATTTGGAGCAGGTTAAACCAATCCGGGAGCAGGGTAAGAAGGATAAATTAAGAGATACGGAGGAGTAACATGAGCAAGGTGGCAGTTTCGGATGCAGTACGTTATATCGGATGTGATGATCATAACATTGATTTGTTTGAGGGACAGTATGAGGTGCCAAATGGGGTGTCTTACAATTCCTATCTGATTCTTGATGAGAAGGTAGCCATTATGGACACCGTTGATGCCGGGGTTACGGAAAGCTGGTTCCGGAATCTGGAGACAGAGCTCGGTGGACGCATGCCGGACTATCTGATTGTGTCTCATCTGGAGCCGGACCATGCCGCCAATATCCGTAGGGTGTGTGAGAAATATCCGGAGCTGAAGGTGGTTTCCAACGCCAAAGCCCTTGCCATGCTTCCCCAGTTTTTTGACCTTGACTGGACAGGACGGACGCTGGAGGTAAAGGAAGGGGAAAGCTTAAGTCTGGGCACTCATGAACTTACTTTTTATATGGCGCCCATGGTTCACTGGCCTGAGGTTATGGTTGAGTATGAGAAGAGCGAGAAGATTCTGTTTTCCGCAGATGCCTTTGGTAAATTCGGTGCTCTTGACACCGAGGAGGACTGGGACTGCGAAGCGCGCCGGTATTATTTCAATATTGTGGGAAAATATGGAGCCATGGCCCAGGCATTACTAAAAAAGGCTCAAGCCCTGGATATCGCGATGATATGCCCTTTACATGGTCCGGTTTTGAAGGAGAATCTGGCGCACTATATCGAAAAATATGATATCTGGTCTTCTTATCGCCCGGAAAACAAGGGTGTCACTATTGCATACGCATCTGTTTACGGCAACACAAGGGAGGCTGTGTTGAAACTGGCTGAGCTTTTGGAGGCCGGAGGCGAGAAGGTATCCCTTTTTGACCTGGCAAGGGACGATATGGCGGAGGCCGTGGAGGATGCCTTCCGCTACGACAGGCTGGTGCTTGCATGCCCTACCTATGATGGTGCATTGTTTCCTGCCATGGAGGACTTTCTCTATCATTTGAAATTGAAGAATTATCAGAAGCGCACCTGCGCCATCATTGAGAACGGCTCCTGGGCGCCTCTTGCGGGCAAGCTTATGAGAGCCTATATCGAGAATTTCAAGGAGTGCACCATCGCGGAAACGACAGTGACCCTCCGCACCGCAATGAAGTCTGCAGACGTAGAACAGCTGGAGAAGCTGGCTAAGGAACTGAGAGGCTGATGAGCGAAAATATGCAGAGAATGAAGAATTTCATTTTCTGCATATTTTTTTGCTTTTGGCAAATAATAAACCATCGGATGAGAAGTGTAAAATAGTATGGAAGCAGAAATTGTGCGAGGGCTTAGGAATGCTAGGGGTAATTTTCATGATGGTCAGCGGAGCCTGCTACGGACTGTTGTCTTCGGCAGGGGTGTTTACGGTACTGGTAGCGGTGGGACTTGTACCCAGGTTTGCCGGAAAGACCCATACGGCAAAAAAAATAATGTTATTCGAGGAGATGGTGATTTTCGGAACCCTGGTGGGCTGTGTGCTCAGTGTTTTTTCCAGATACTGTATGTTTGGAGCCTGGTGGCAGCAGCATTTTCCTGAATATAGGAATCTGATTCTTGGAATCGGGGAAGTGTTACAGGCTGTCTTCGGGTTGTTTGCCGGAATGTTCATCGGCTGTCTGGCACTGGCCATTGCGGAGATGCTGGACAGTATTCCGATTCTCACCAGAAGAGTATCCTTCCGACACGGTATCGGGCTGGCGATTCTTTCCATTGCAGTGGGAAAGCTTTGCGGTTCTCTGGTGTACTTTGTTACGGAATTTCACAGGACTGTTCAGACTTTTGTGTGGTTTCCCGGATAGACAGTGTTAAAAGGAGAATTGACATGCAGAATAAGCAAGTTTATTTAAAGTGTGACAGAAATGTGGAGGTGCAAAAGCCTGATGTTTTCCTTTCGGATATTGCGACGCTTCGCTGCTCTGATTCTGCTCTCAGTGCGAGACTGAAGGCAATTAAGGTGCATCATTTCAGCCAAAATGACGTGAAGCGTTGTGTCATCAGTTCCCTGAAGCTGGTGGAGCTGATGGAAAAGGAATGCGTGGATATCAGTGTACAGATAATAGGTGAGGCGGATGTGCTGGTGGAATGGGTACAGACCACGAAGCATAAGGGCTGGCAGCAATGGCTGAAGGCGGCTTTGGTCTGTCTGGTGAGCTTTTTTGGAACAGCCTATACCATCATGGCGTACCATAACGATGTGGGCATCAATGAGGTCTTTACGGAAGTGTACACGATGTTGATGAACCGGGAGCCGCAGGGGCTCAATACCCTGGAGGTATCCTATTCCATCGGTCTGGCAGCAGGTATCATCGTTTTCTTTAACCACGTGGGCGGCAGGAGGATTACCAAGGATCCTACTCCCATTGAGGTATCCATCCGTAATTATGAGGAGGACGTGGATAAGGCGCTGATTGCCCAGGCGGGTAGAGAGGGCAAGGAAGAGGAGGCGCAATAGCGACGTCAACAGGAAGAAAGGCAGCAAATTGGTACAGCGTATAGAT
>JBJENR010000014.1:0-2414 GCA_051880315.1 Acetatifactor sp. | reverse complement strand
TTTGCAAACAGTGTAGCGGCACCTGCCATAGAATACAAGACCGAGGGGCAGGTATTTGGTATCGGCTGTAAGATATTTACCATTGCAGGGCCGGTGATATTGTATGGTATTCTTTCCAGCTGGCTGTTGGGACTGGGGTATTGGGTGCTGAATCTGCTTGGCGTCATATAGAGAATGAATATATGTTATAAAAAGTGCCGGAGAGCGCAGAAAATTTGTATATACTATAGTAAATCAATCACGGAGGTGCTCAATAGAGAAGGGGTGAATTTACAGAGAATATTGATAGGGTTGGTGGAATTGGAACGAATGAAGTAAATTTTTAATTCGCCCTTGACAGAGAAAATGATTTGTATTATAGTCTAAGTGTATTAAGCTACATAATACACTTAGACTATTTGCTGTATTG
The DNA here is from genome assembly GCA_051880315.1 of Acetatifactor sp. Taxonomy (GTDB): domain Bacteria; phylum Bacillota; class Clostridia; order Lachnospirales; family Lachnospiraceae; genus Acetatifactor. The sequence goes on along the minus strand of JBJENR010000014.1, from coordinate 2,005 downwards.
AGGTTTTCGGAATCAGAGTTCGGAAGACTTTTGGAGAAGCTAAGAAAGGAGATTCCATGATAGTGCTTGATTACAGGGATAAAAGGCCTATTTACGAACAGGTTGTGGATAAGCTGGAAAGACTGATTGTGGGCGGCGCCTTGGAGCAGGATTTCAAGATGCCCAGTGTCCGCAGTCTGGGAATGGAATTGTCAGTGAATCCCAATACCATCCAGCGGGCATATAATCAGCTGGAGCAGGAAGGGTATCTGTATACGGTATCCGGCCGGGGCAGCTTTGTGGCGCCTGAGAGCGAGTGGCGGGACGGCAAGAAGCACAGGATGCTGGAGGAGTGGAAGCTGGTGACACAAAGTGCCAGAGAAGCAGGACTGACCAGAGAGGAGCTGGTCAGGGAGCTGGAAGGGATTTTTGAGGGGGTGAAGTCATGATTGAAGTGAAGAATTTACATAAAAGCTTTGACAATATCAGAGCAATTGATAATATCAGCGCCAAAATAGAAGACGGGCATGTATTCGGGCTCATCGGCACAAACGGCGCGGGAAAATCCACCTTTATGAGGATGCTCTGCGGGGTGTTGAGACCGGAAGAGGGAGAGATTCTGATAGACGGCGAGCCGGTCTATGACAATCCTGCGGTGAAGGAGAAGATTTTCTATATCTCAGATGAACAATATTTCTTCAAGAGCGGCACACCGAAGGATATGCTGAAGCTGTATCAGACCTGTTATCCGAATTTTGACACTGCTAAGTGGACTGAGCTGATGAATAAGTTTGGTCTGGATATCAGACGTAAGGTAAATACCTTTTCCAAGGGAATGAAGAAGCAGCTATCCGTCATCTGTGGCATCAGTGCCAACACCAAGTATCTCATGTGTGATGAGACCTTCGACGGACTGGACCCGGTGATGCGACAGGCGGTGAAGGCTCTGTTTGTAAAGGAGATAGATGAGCGGGGGCTGACCCCCATTATTGCCTCCCACAACCTGAGAGAGCTGGAGGATATCTGCGAATATGTGGGACTGCTCCACAGGGGCGGTATTCTGTTGGAGAAGGACATCGATGACATGAAGCTGAATATCCACAAGCTACAGTGTGTCATCAAGGAGCCGGAGATGCTGGAGCAGATTAAGAAGGGACTGGATGTGGTGACGGTGGATAACAGAGGTTCTCTGTACACCGTGACAGTGCGCGGAACCGGAGAGAACCTGGTGGAATTCATGGAGCAGCTTTCTCCCGTATTCTACGAGCTTCTGCCCCTGTCCCTGGAGGAAATCTTTATCAGTGAAACGGAGGTAAAGGGATATGACGTCAAAGCATTGCTTTTTTAAGATCATGAAAGAGGATTTCAGACATAAGTTATGGATGCTGGCGCTTTCGATCCTCGGGAATATGCTGGCAATTCCGGTGACCTTCTTATTAACGACAGGGGACACCTATGGATATTACTCAGAAGATATCTTTACCGGGGACATCTTTGCAAAGACTCGCCAGGTATCCGCTATGCATGAATATTTTGCAACCTATATGCTGGTTTTTGCAGCAGTGGTTGCCGTAGCAGGAGCCCTGATTGTGGGGTTGGCGGGCTTCCGGTATTTATTTCACAAAAACATGGTGGATACCTATCACAGTATTCCGGTGAAGAGAAAAACCCTGTTTGCCGCTACCTGGTTGAACGGCTTCCTGATATGGTTTGTCCCTTTTGTGGTAATGTTTGTTTTGACGGCAGTTCTTGGGGAAATTCGTCTGGGGGCATTGCGGGAGGAGCTGACAGCCATTCCTAATCTCTCTCAGATACTGCAAAAAGAGGGCAGTGAGGAAATCCTGGAGCTGCTGCCGGCGGGAGGAATTGCACTGAAGGCATTCAGAAACGGTGCGGCTTTAGTGATTATTTTCCTGCTTGTGTACAATCTCTGTCTGGTGGCAGTGATGCTTTGCGGAAATATCCTGAACACCCTGGTATTGGCTGCCATTATGGGTGTGGGTGCTATTGCGATATATGGTATAGG
>JBJENR010000013.1:0-25677 GCA_051880315.1 Acetatifactor sp. | reverse complement strand
CGCAATGATGCTGGGGTATAATGCAATAGTGGTATTTAATGAAAAGGCTGATAAAATTTTGATGTGCAAAAGAAGGAGAAATCCATATAAAGGATTATCAAATTTTGTCGGTGGAAAAATAGAGGAAAATGAGGATGGATTGGATGCGGCATATAGAGAACTTGAAGAAGAAACCGCAATAACCAAAAAGGATATTATTCTTTCTCATTTAATGGATTTTACTTATCATTTTGGAAATTGCTATCTTGAAGTTTATGTTGGAAAATTAAATAAAGCAATAGATGTTAGTGGAGATGAGAACGAGTTGTATTGGTCTACATTAGACCATAACTTTTTCGATGCAACACAATATGCGGGCGAAGGAAATATTGGTCACATTATGATGAATGTTGAAAAGTTTCGAAAGGAATTATTGAAATAATTTTGTTGCATCAATTGCATCAAAAAGAGATGGCAGGGATGAAAATCGAATCAAGAGAGGGGCAGAAAATGACAGAGTTTCTTATGGTACGACATGGAGAGCCGGACTATAGTAAAGTCAATGACTGGGCAAAAATAGCGGTTGCCAAGAACTACGCCCCCTTGACTGAGACAGGGGGAATTCAGATACAAAATGCCATTGAGACATTGAAAAAAGAAAAGGCAGAGTTAATCATATCTTCTCCGTTTACAAGGTGTATGCAAGGTGCTGCCATGATGTCCAAAACCTTACAGCTGGATGTTTGCGTTGAGCACGATTTGCGTGAATGGGAATTAGACCGAACTCATTCAGTTTTCCCCGGCTTTCGGGAGAGATTATTAACCTGGCAGTTCAATCACAGGAATTGGAATCGTTTTTCTAAGTGGGAGAATCCTGAGGATGTGAGAAAACGTGTGTTGTCTGTATTTGAACGATATCTTTCATATGAGAAAGTGATCGTTTCCTGTCATGCAATGATGATTATGTATACGACACATGATAAAGAGCCATTGCTATACGGACAAATCCGAAAAGTGCGATATGATGGAAAACGATTGGAGGTAGTGGAATGAAGAAAAAAGCTGTTTTGTCCAAACGAGTACTAAAAATCATTGATACATATAAACCGGGTGAAAATCCGGTTGTGGCTGCCCATAAGCTGCTGAAGGATATTTTGAATCCGGTGCCGGAAAGGTATGATATGATGTATCGATATGAGCACACCTTAAGGGTGACTCAAATCGGTATGGCGATTGCTAATGCTGAAGGATTGCCTGATGAACCAATCATACTTGCTTGTTTACTACACGATGTGGGATATCCGGAATGCAAGACATTTTCTGATTTATGGAAGCATCCGGAACTAAGCGCAAAGATTGCAGAACTTTTTTTCCAAAACATAGGATATGATGAAAAATGGTCAAAAACAATCTGCAGAGGAATCGCAATGCACAGTTTGAAGGAAGAACTACCGAAGGACATGACACCATTTGAGATTACAGTGCGTGACGCAGATGATATTGATCGTTTTTCTTTGTTGCGAAGTGATGAATTAATGGGAGATATCGTGAAAGAGCATAGTACCGGGGAAATCTTGGAGCGGTGTGAAGCAGTGCTCCGACAGACAGAGGGGGTGTGGAACTATCCAAGAGGAACCAAGACTGCAAAAGAGATGTGGGAAGAATGCTTGCAGCAAAGAAAAAATGCTGCCAAAAGGCTGATAGAGCAGTTGGAGATAAGCGATGAATTGAAACAATTGCTGGGGATAGAAAGATGAGATAGATGACTTGAAACTAATACTATAGTCATTGGTTAGAAATTCATATTTTTAGTGTCACGGAGGAAAAAACGATGAATGGGAAAACAGTTAGAGTAGGTGCTTGTTTGTTGGTTGGTGACATTGACAAGATGGCGCGATTTTATAGAGATATTCTAGGATTCAATACTGATTGGGATGGTGGTAATTTTGCCGAGTTTGAAACTGCAAGCGGAAGAACTACTCTATTTATGTATAGTAGAGAGGAGTTTGCTAAAACAATTGGACAAGCGTATGAACCTCCAAAAGGAATCAATCAAGCTTTTGAAATTGCGTTGTGGCTACCTAAGTATGCGGATGTCGATGCAGAGTATGAGCGTCTTTCAAAACTAGATGTTAAGTTTCCCTGTGGTGCACCAATTACTTTCGATTTTGGCATTCGTAATTTCTATGTAGCAGATCCCGAAGGAAATCTTTTAGAAATTGGAAATAACACATTATAATACAATATGAATGGACAGTGTGAACTGATTGAAATGCATTAATAATTTGCAGGAAAGGACAAATAAGCAGAGATTTCTATTTAAGCAGAGGGTCACAGGTCTACACTTTGTTTCATTCGTTTCTATATGAGTGCTACCGGCAATCAGCAACCTCTGTTTTTTTAGCTAAATTTTTTCAACACTTTTGCTTATTCATCCGTCTTATAAATGAAAGGCAAAAGAAAGGGATGCAAAGGATGATAGAGGAACTGTATAAAAAATATCATCAGGAACTGATAGGCTGGTGTCATAACATGACAGGAAACCTGCATACTGCGGAAGAACTGGTACAAGAAGCATTCTTGCGCGCAATGCTTCATGAAGATATTCTGGCTGCACTACAGGAACAGCAGTGTCGTTCGTGGTTATATCGAACTATCAAAAATTTGTATGTGGATCGTGTCAGGCATGGGAGTAAAGAAACAATCGTGGGAGAGTTTCCGCAGCAGCAAAAATATCCTGAAGAAATTGTTCGTTTGGAATGGGAGCAATTGCTGGAAACTTTGCCGAATATGGAAGGCGTAATCTTTTCTTTACGTTACTTGGAGGGTTACAATTCTAATCAGATTGGGGAAATACTATCTCTTCCACCCGGAACGGTTCGATCTACACTTTCTTCTGCTCGTCAACATTTAAAAAAGGCTTTAGGAGGGCAAGGATATGTTTAACAAGAAAAACTATTTATTAAATTGCGATGTTTGTGATACCAGAATGATCAAGGAAGAAGACTACAGCGGCTATGAAAAAATGATAATCAATGCAGATGTTGTGGTGGTCAGTGCTTCCAGCAAAAGTGTTTTGAACAGACTTCCCGTTACAATTAATCAGGATTGTACCATAGAAGTTCAGGATGGTCTTGATGTGGATTTAAAGACAATTAATGGCTCTTATGAGATAACCGGGACTACTGCTGTTCAGGAACATACATTGTTAATTGTAAATGGAGCACTGACCATTCATCCGGGTACGGAAGATGCTCTGGAAAAATACGAAAAAATTCATGTGAATGGCTCTGTCAGATGTCCCAAAAGTCTTGAGGGTTATTTAACAAAATTATCTACAAATGGTTCTGTATCGATATATCCTGATGATTGCGATATTTTAGATAGTACATTTATTGTGGATAAATATTTCCCTATGAGAGCTAAAGAAGGAAAGAAATATTATGTAGAAAACAAGGTGATTGTTCAGGATAAGTCAGTAGATTTGGAAAAATTAGTGCAGAAAAATGTACAGTTTATTACCAATCAATTGATTGTTCCCGAAGAAATGGTAGAATCATGTGTAGAATTGTTTGATGAGCAAGTGGATTTTGTAGTTATTCCCGCAGGGATGAAACTTCATTTTGGAGATGCGGTTTTAAATGAACAATTGCCGGAGAAAGAGGGAAGCAACATATATGTGTACGGAAAACTTAATGTTCCTGAGGATATTGATGTGGAAGCAGTGGCTGATTCAATCACAAAACTCGTTGTGAGAGGAAATGTGGTTTTAAAGAAAGAACAGGAAGAGTCTTTTAAAAGATTAAATGTAGAGTATGGTCAACTGGAATTTAAGTGGGAAGGCAGAATCATTGAAAACAAGATAAGTGTCAAGGTTGATAAAACATTGCTTGAAAGTTCTCCCAATAAAGTCCTTGTGAGAAATGTAGCTACTGTAAAGATTGCGTCAGATGTAACGCCGGAGTTGATACTGGATCGACTTATGATTGAAAACTGTGCTAAAGTATTTTGTGATGAGGATCAGGAAAGTGCTATTGCTGCCATTGCCCAAAATGTAGCAAAGATTGGAGAGTCAGGTGGAGAAGAACTTCCCGGAATGATGGAAGGAATTCATGATTTGCTCTCTACAAAAATGATTAATGCAGATAGCTATGTCATGTAATGAGCGATTAAGTCTCCTCGCCATGAATGGCTCGTCGGGGAGGAATCTGGCTTCGCAGTTCCGGATTGGCACCGGATGTATTCATTGCAGTGTTTTATACAGGGCTTGGATGTGCGTTAGCATTGGCAGGAATATTTTTCTGGATAATGTATTTCCGTTTCCGTGATGATGGCGAAGAAGTGCCAGCCTTTGATGATAGTGAGATATACATAACTATCATTTGATGTTATAATATCCACACATTAAATATTTGGCGATGTACGCTGTAAAGGAGGTTTCGTAGTGCGAACAGAAAGAGAAATGTTTGACCTGATATTAGATATTGCAAAGAATGACAACCGTATCAAGGCAGTATATCTTAACGGCTCCAGGACAAATTCGAATGTACCGAAAGATATTTTTCAGGACTATGATGTGGTTTATGTGGTTACTGAAACTATTCCCTTTATTGAGGATAAGGCATGGATTAAACAGTTTGGAGAAATTCTGTATATGCAATATCCTGATGAACATCCTGATTCATCAAGTGATAAAAAGAATTTCTATGGTTGGTTAATGCAGTTTACAGACGGAAATCGCATTGATTTGCATGTTGAAACAATGATTCACGCACAGGAGAATATTATGAACGATAGCCTGTGCAAAGTCCTCTTGGACAAAGACAACTGTTTTTCAGAGCTTCCGCCCTCGTCCGACAAAAATTATTGGGTACAAAAGCCTACTTTAGAACAGTATTTGTGTACTTGTAATGAGTTTTGGTGGTGCTTAAATAATGTGGCTAAAGGTCTGTGGCGCGAAGAAATTCCTTATGTACAGGATATGTTGAACTTTGTTGTTAGAAAACAATTGGAGATAATGCTTTCCTGGAAAGTAGGTATAATGACGGATTTCTCTGTCAGTGTTGGCAAGTCAGCAAAATATATGTACAAATGGCTTCCTTCGCAGGAATGGGAAAAGTATTTGCAGACTTATGGCGGAGCAGATGTTAATTCTATTTGGCAGGCTGTAGAGGTTATGTGTTCGCTATTCAAGGAAACCGCTGTATGGGTATCGGAAGAGCTTAACTATGAATTTAATGATACAGAAGCAAATAACAGTATATACTTTTTAAAAACGGTGAAAGATTTACCAAAGGATGCAAGTGAGATAATGTAATATAGTCCTGTGTTTTAGAATTTTAGGAGATAAATTAATTGGAGATGAGTGCTGTTGGGATTTCGCTGTTCCGTTTAGTTTAGGTCAACAGTAGGTTGGTTTACCTGTCAAGCCGGTATTGGTAGAATAATAGAAAAGAGGAATTGGAGGTTGCGATATATGAGTTATGATATAGGAGAGATTATTCGCCAGTGTAGGCAAAGAAAAAAGATGACGCAGGAAGAGTTTGCATCGAGATTGGGAGTCACACCACAGGCAGTCAGCAAGTGGGAGCGAGGAAACGGATTGCCGGATGTTTCACTGATTGAAGGAATATGCAAGGTGTTGGGAATTAATGCTGACACATTATTTGGAATAACAGAAAAGGTGGTGGAGAGCGGTAATCCTATGGATGATGCGGCAGTAAAGACAAATCTGATTGCAGAACCGCTTGTTGTGGAGTTTTCAGAGACATTGGTTCAATTGATTTGTGATGGACTGAAAACCAATCTGGTACAGGAAAGCAGAAAGCGTCTTGCCCGTGAAAATGGAATGCTGCTGCCGATTATCAGAATAAGAGATAATTGTTCATTAGAAAAAAATGCTTATAGAGTGCTGGTTTATGGAAAGGAATTTTTGAGTGGATGTGCTGACCCCAAGGATAAAGCTTTTTTTGAGATGTTGATAAATGCAATAGAGAACTACTGTAAAGAGCATTATATTGATATTCTGAATAAGCATATAGTTAAGATACTTATTGACAATTTGAAGAGTCAGTATCCGGGCGTTGCGGATGGAATCATTCCGGAACAGATATCCTATAGGAAGGTCGAGATGAAGCTGAAAGAAAAGCTTAAGTCAGGGGAGTCTATTAAGGACTTAATACATATCGTCGAAGAGTTAGAAACAGAGGAGGTATGTTAAGGAAAATGTGAATAGATTAATTAATATAGTGAAGGTGTGCAGATGAAGGGGCAAGTGAAAAAATATAGGTGGATAAAAGAGAATATATAATTCTTTGACATTTTTATTACAAGGGGCTAAATCTTCTCAGGACCGGGCGGCTATTTTGTATCTGGCAGCTTTCAATGAAGGAGGGTTCCGGGTATCATTTTGATTTGGTCCGAATTATTATGCTCTTATGGAAATTATCGGGAAATAACAATATTGGTTACCGCGGATGAGGGAGGTCTAAAGACTTGTGTGTCTGCTTTGAGCATGCTATAATAAGTGTGAACACTATATCTACGGGAGGTATTGTATGCGAGGGGACAGATTAAAAGCTGTTGCAGGCATTATGGCGGCCGCAGTCATGATGGCGGGCTGCGGGGGTTCACCTGAGGTAGTGATGAAGGAGACAGTGGCAACGGATGTAAGCGGAGCCGGAGATACAGGCATGGAAAGCTCCGGGACGGCGGTGTCGGACGGTACAGAGGGCTCAGAGACTGCTGCATCGGGCACGTCTTCCGCGGGAAATGTTGGCAGCAAGCCCGCAAATCCGGATGGGACACAAGTTACCGAACCGGAGGAGAAGGATTCGAATTTAGTTGCTCTTCGGGCGGCAGAGCAGGAGTTATACGGTAATAAGGAGCTGGAGGAAATTGAGGTTGCCACAGCCGAAGAGTTTCAGGCATTGATTGACAATGGGACCATCAGCAATAAACGGATTATTCTCACCGGTGAGAGCTATGATTTCACGGAAGGGAACGGCATCATGTTTCAGAATGTGTCGAACGTGGAGGTAATCGGCTCCGGAGAGACCAGAATTACAGCAGATACCGGTTATGATATGGTGCTTACGATTTATGACAGTGAAAATATTCTGTTTTATGGGGTGACAATGACTCATAACAGAGAGGACAATGATAAAAGTCTGGAGTGCGGTATCGTGTTTACATACAACATGGCAGATTTGCGCTTTGTCAACTGTGTTTTCACGAACGGATTCCTTGCATACAGCACCGGCAATACAACCCTTACCAGCGTAAATACTACCTTGAGTAACTGCGCCTGGCAGGCGGTGGTCAGCAGTGACAGTACATTGGATTTTCAGGGCTGTGTGATTACGGGGAATGGATTTAACAATGAATTCCGGAATCCGGTGATCAATGCGCAGACATCTACGGTAAATATTTCAGACACGGTCATCTCCAATAACACGGCACCGTCAGCCTATCCGGAGACCGGCTGCGTATGGAATGAGGACAATGTGGTTTACAGTGGGAATTCCTGGTAATCGTTGATAATCAGAAAAAGTAGTTGACAGATATTGGAAATACGTTTATAGTACATTTTGTAACCTGTAAATGTGATTGGATAAGAAAGGAGGCAATGTCATGATTAAGTTAAGAAGTTTAGGCAAGTTAAATCGTTTGATACATGAATGTGTTGTCTCCCGGTATATGTGTGCATAATGTTTTCCGAGGAACTGCCGGTCGTCGGCAGCAGATGAAAAGGAACGGATAATGAATGGCATGACATACATTGGTATGGCATGCCATTTTTTTGCGCATAGGATGAGCCGGGGGCACGATATCCGATATCAGGAAACGGATGGGGGAGAATAATGAATTTACCGAGCAGTTTAGGAAAATGCCTGGAAAGGCAGGGGATAGATGCCAAAGCAGTAATTTTTGCGGCAATGGCAGATTTGGATGAGGAATTCCGATTTGCGGATTCCGTTGTGGCAATCACCGACAGACAGCTGATTGTGGCCAGATATCCCTATAAAGAGAAACAGGAGGTCCGTCTGGGAGGCTATAACAGCTGGTCTCCCGAGGAGGATGAGCAAAGGGAACCTGCAGTATTGTATTATGATTTAGAGAAAGTAGAGAAACTGGAGGTTCTCCGGCAGGTCAGCACCGGCGTGCTGATGGGAAAAATTGATGGCGTGGAGAGATATCTGTGCCAGTTTTCCAACACGAAAATGGAGGCTTTTATGCGTCTGAATCGTCTGTTGGAAAAGATTAAGAAGAAAGAGGAGATTACCGGGGAAGATCTGGATGTGAAACGTGGTAAGGAGTGTTGCCCTAAGTGCGGCATGATTTATCCGGATCAGGAGAGAAAGGTCTGCCCTAAGTGCATGGATAAGAAATCTATCCTGTTGAGGGTGGTTGGCTATTTCAAGCCATATAAGCTGAAGCTTTTCATCATGGTGTGCTGTTACATAGCCACTGCAGGTTTAAATCTGGTATGGCCTTATTTGAGCGGTACAGTGCTTTATGACAAGGTGCTTGCCGAGGACGAAGCATTTCTTGCTATGCTGCATCTGCCGGCAGGGCGGTTTGTAACGGCGCTGACAGTGGTAGTAATCTTTATGGTCCTGACAAAAGTGTTGATACAGGGTGTGGGTATCCTGCAGGGAGTGTTCACGGCCCAGATTGCTTCGGAGGTAATTGCCCGGCTGAAGAGTCAGGTGTTTGATTCCATGGGAAAGCTCTCTATCAGCTTTTTTACCAAGAGACAGACCGGAGGACTGATGACCAGAGTTTCGGATGATGCCGATGAGGTTTCCAGCTTCTTTATTGACGGAATACCTTATTTCTTTATCAATGTGGGAACTATTCTGGCCACCTGTATTATTATGTTTGTGCTGAATCCCCTGCTGGCTCTGGGGTCTGTGGTGCTGATGCCGATTCTGTTCTTTATCAGTTATCGGATGCTCCCCAGATTGTGGCACTATTTCGGAAAGCGACACCGGGCAAACAGAAGACTCAATGGACAGATGAATGAGAACTTTACCGGAGCAAGGGTGGTGAAGGCTTTTGGTCAGGAAGAACAGGAGATGACCCGTTTTACAAAGAATAATACCAGAGTGAAGGATGCGGAGCTGGATGTGGCAAGGTTCGACTGTCAGTTTTCCACATTGTATTATCTGGTGGAGGATTTGTTGACCTTTCTGGTATGGGCCATAGGTTCTGCAATGATTATCAGCGGTACCGGCATGGAGCTTGGCCTGCTGATTACCTTTTCCGGATATGTGGGACAGCTGAAGTATCCTCTGGAGTTTATGTCAAGGATTTTCCGCTGGTATACCAATGCCATGAACTCTGCCCAGAGAATGTTTGAAATCATCGATGCGGTACCGGAGGTAAAGGAAGTGCCGAATCCCTTGAGACCATCGGTTCTGAAGGGGGAGATTGAACTGAAGAATGTTACCTTTGGCTATGAGCCCAATAAGCCCATTCTCAAGGATGTCAGTTTTCGGGTGAAGGCAGGAGAGGTGCTGGGCATCGTGGGTCGTTCCGGTGCCGGAAAGTCTACCCTTGTAAATCTCATCTCCCGTCTTTATGATGCTGACGAGGGAGAGGTGCTGGTGGACGGCGTCAATGTCAGGCAATACGGGTTTAAGGAACTGCGCAAGAATGTGGCTATGGTGTCTCAGGAAACTTATATCTTTGCCGGAACTGTCGCAGAGAATATAGCCTATGCGAGACCGGATGCCACCAGAGAAGAGATCGTCAGGGCCGCCATCCAGGCAAGTGCCCACGATTTCGTGTGCAAGATGCCCCAGGGCTATGATACCATCCTGGGACCTGCCAACCGCGCCCTGTCGGGAGGAGAGAAACAACGTATTTCCATTGCCAGGGCAATTCTGGCAGATCCGAAGATTCTGATTCTGGACGAGGCGACCTCGGCGGTGGATACCGAGACGGAGCTGGCAATTCAGAAGTCGTTGGAACAGCTGGAAAAGGGTAGAACGGTGTTGTCCATTGCCCACCGTCTGTCCACGCTCCGCAACGCCACACATCTGATTGTGCTGGATGACGGACGTGTGACGGAAGCGGGAACCCATGCGGAGCTGATGGATAAGAAGGGTACCTTCTACAAGCTGAGTCAGCTGCAGACCAAGGCACTGGCCATGCGTGGGGTGGAATAAGAGTCTCTTTTGGAATAGCAATTCAAAAAGAGAGAATAAAGATAGATTGTAAGAAATCGGAGGTTACATATGGAAGATAACAGAGAACAGGAAATGCCGGATTTGTTGGACCTTCAGGAGTTTGACGAAGAGGCGTTGAAAAGGGAATCGGAGGAAGTGCTGCAGATGCGCTTTCTGACCGGTGAAAATGCTGTGTTCAGTCGTACGAATGGCGGATTTCTGGCATTGAAAACAGCGGATAAAGAATATGAGCGAGTAGGGGTATATCTGACCTTTCCCCTGACTCAGCCGGAAGAGTTTATTTCGATTCGCGAGGCGGATGAAAAAGCAAAAGAAATCGGAATTATACGCAATCTGAAGGATTTGAAGGAAGAAGAACAGGAGATGATTCGCGAGCAGGTAAGGCTGCGTTATTTCATGCCCGTAATCCGCAAGGTTCTGGATGTTAAGGATGAATATGGTTATGCCTACTGGCATGTAGTAACAGACTTCGGTAATTGTCGTTTTACCACACATATGGGTGGTGATGCCGTCATTAGCCTGAGCGATGCCAGGTATCAGATTACGGATATCGACGGCAACAGATACGAAATTCCTGACTTGTATGCACTATCTGTGCTTGAGAGGAAGAAACTTGACCTGTTCATTTAATTTGAAAAGGAGACAAGAATATGAAACTATTATATGCGTTGGATGAAGCCTGTAAAGAGGCTCTGGCGCTTCGGGAAGGGGAAGAAATCTGGTACTGTGTACCGGTGGATCTGGCCTTCGACTGCGAAAAAAGGAGTGCGGAGAAGGCGTATACTTCCGCAACCTATGTGGTAGTCAGCAATGAGCGACTGATGGTGCTGGAGGACCACAGGAAGACAGCTGAATACGAGCTGAAGGACTGTGAGAAGGTTAAGTGTGAGCATCAGGTATACAGCGGAATACTGACAGTGTTTCGAAAGGATGGCAGTAAATCCTGTGCTGCGAGAGTGTCCATGCGGCATATCACCCGTGCAGCTTATGCGGCCAGAGGAGCCCAGGCTATCATCAATGCCATCGCTGCCGGAAGAGAACCGAAGGATACAGACAGGGTGGTCAGCCGGGAGTATGAGAAATATTGTGAAAAATGCGGCCGGGCTCTGCCCGGAACCAGCAAGTGCCCCTACTGCGACGGCAAGGCGGATGTGCTGCGAAAGTTCATGGCACTGAGTGGGGAGTTTGTGGGTAAGCTGCTTTTGATTTCCGTGCTGATGGTCTTTGCCTCCGCCATTGACCTGATATCCCCCATGGTACAAAAGAACTTTATCGACGGCAGCCTTGCCAAAGGGCAGGGAACCGTAACACAGCTCTGGACCTTTATCGGTATCAGCTTTGCACTGCTGGTGGCAAGAATCTCCATCGGCATGTGGCGGTACTGGAACTGTGTGAAGCTGGGGGCGGCAATCAGCATGAGTCTGCGGAAGAAACTGTATTATAAGATTCAGACCCTGTCCCTGTCCTTTATCAACAACCGCAGACCCGGAGAACTGATGAACAGGGTCTCCAGGGATACCAGACAGATCAGACAATTCATGGAGGAGGTGTTCGGCGACATGTTTGCCTGCCTGCTGACCATGATTGTCTCCCTGGTGATGATGTTCATTATCAGCTGGAAGATGACGTTGCTGTCTCTGGTGTTTATCCTGGTGGTGATTGTGATTACCAGAATTTTCTGGCACCGCATTCACTCCATTTTTCACAGACAGTGGCTGAAATTTGATGATATGAACAGTAATCTTCAGGATATCATCGCCGGCATGCGTATTGTGAAATCCTTCGGACAGGAGGAGAGGGAGAGTGCGAAATTCACAAAGAAAACAAAGGAATTTGCCGCCATCCAGAGAAAAAATGAGACCTTCTGGGCTGTGTTTTTTCCCATCCTGACCTTTCTCATGGGTGTGGGAACCTATATTGCGGTTTATTTCGGGGGCATTGATGTGCTGGAGGGAAGAATGACCGTAGGACAGCTGGTACAGTTTGTGACCTACAGCGGCTATCTGTACGGCCCCCTGAGCTGGATGACCCATCTGCCAAGGGCGGTGATGGAGATGATTACCAGCTTGAACCGTATCTACGATGTGCTGGATGAGGAACCGAGAATGGCTGATCGCAAGGACAGCAAAGCCTTTCCCATTGAAGGTAATTTTAAATTCAAGGATGTTTCCTTCGGCTATCAGACCTATGAGCCGGTGCTGGAGAACATCAATTTCTCCGTGAAGGCCGGGGAAATGATTGGCCTTGTGGGGGCTTCCGGAACCGGCAAATCCACCCTGATTAATCTGATTATGAGACTTTATGATGTGGATCAGGGAAGCATTACGCTGGACGGCTGTGACCTCAGGGACATTCAGACGGAGAGCCTCCATTCCCAGATTGGAGTGGTGTTGCAGGAAACCTTTCTGTTTTCCGGCAGTATACTTGCCAACATCCGTTTTGCAAAACAGGATGCTACCTTGGAGGAGGTAATTCAGGCAGCCAAGGCAGCCAACGCCCATGATTTTATCTGTAAGACTCCCGACGGTTACAATACTTATGTAGGGGAGCACGGTTATAATCTCTCCGGCGGGGAGCGCCAGAGAATCGCCATTGCCAGAGCCATTCTGAATAATCCCAGAATTCTGATTCTGGATGAGGCAACTTCTGCGCTGGATACGGAGAGTGAATTCCTGATACAGCAGGCGCTGGACCGGCTGGTGAAGGGAAGAACCACCTTTGCCATTGCCCACAGATTGTCCACTCTGCGCGGAGCCGACAGACTGGTGGTAATTGACCGCCATGGTGTGGCGGAAATCGGAACCCACAATGAACTGCTGGAGAAAAAGGGAATCTATTACGGCCTGGTAAATGCACAGCTCAGGATGAGCGAGACGCCGGAGCCGGGTATCGGTGTGGCAGTAAGCTAGAAATGGCAGCAGAAGCAGGAAAAGGGAAAAAGCAAAAATTACTCTTGCTTTTTTCCCTTATCGTGCTAAAATCAAAGTATGGAAGCATAGCTCAGCCGGGATGAGCGTTCGCCTCACACGCGAAAGGTCAGGAGTTCGAGCCTCCTTGCTTCCACTTTTTGTTTTAGTCTTTTTTGCTGGCGGAGTCAGCAGACAGGTGGCTTGAGGGTCGGTGCTGTTTTGCACAGTCCCTGGGAAAGGAGGATTGTTATGGGTATCAGTGTTCAGCCAAGGTCAGATGTTTCTTATTTGTTTTCCGGTATGGGAACCGGTATTAACAGCACTTCCTCCATGAGTAGTCTTTTCAGCGATTACGCCAGTATCAAGAACGGAAGCTACGGTAAGCTTTTGAAGGCCTACTACAACGAGGCTGCCGGGGGCGCATTGAAATCGGCGGTCAGGGACAGTGTGGGCAACCGGAAAAACGCAGTCACGGGGATGACCTCAGAGGAATCCAAGGCCTATACAAGAGTTGAGAAGGATTCCGATGCACTGAAGAGTGCGGCGGACGGACTTCTTGGCAAATCCCTGTTTCAGAAGAAGGATATCACGGAAAAGGACGGGAACGGGGCGGAATCCACCACCAGGGATTATGATAAGAACTCCATTTATCAGGCGGTTAATGGCTTTGTCAACAGCTATAATGCCCTGATGACCTCGGCGGAGGACACCGAGGATGCCACCTTGCAGCGCCGTGTGGAAAGCTTGGGGAACAAGACCCTGGGCAGCAGTAAGGCTTTGAAGGCGGTGGGAATCACCATCGGAGAAGATGGCAGGCTGTCCTTGGATAAGGATACTTTCATGAAGAGCGACATGATCAGGGTGAAGAGCCTTTTTAATGAAAACGGCTCTTACGGATATCAGGTGTCCGCCCAGGCGTCGCTGATTAGTTATGCAGCGGACAGTGCGGTGGAAAAGGGCAGCGCCTACAGTGTAGGCGGCACTTACAGCTCAACCTTCCATACCGGCAATCTGTTTAATGGGTATTTTTAAAATAGTTCAGAAAATTAGAAAAATTCTATTGACATTTGAAATGGAATAGTGTAAGATACATTTTGTTCGCAGGAATGGCGGAATTGGCAGACGCGCACGGTTCAGGTCCGTGTGGTAGCAATACCATGAGAGTTCAAGTCTCTTTTCCTGCATCTATCAGGGAGTGTTAAGTTGTATACTTAGCACTCCCTTTTGTGACACCGGAATTGTGTTAAGCGATAACGGAGGCAGCAGATTTGGAGAAAAAGAATCTATCGGGCAAATTCGGACGCAAGGACTGGTATCAGCTGGATTTGTCCGCCATTGTGTATCCTACCTTACAGCGCCGGGATTTTTCCTCGGTATACAGGCTGTCCGTGGTTCTGAAGGAGGAGATACAGCCGGAGGTTTTGCAGAAAGCACTGGACATGACACTGCCCAGATTTCCTACCTATAAGGTCGCCATAAGGAAGGGGCTTTTCTGGAGATATCTGGAGCCCAATGACAGGCCGGGCCCCTTTGTACAGAAGGATGTGAAAAATCCGTGTCAGCCCATGTATTTCAAGGCAAACAACAGATATCTGATCAGAGTATATTATTTCCGCAATCGGATTGCGCTGGAGGCACACCACAGTCTTGGAGACGGTACGGGAGGCATGTGTCTTCTGCTGACCATGACTGCGGTTTATTTGCGTTTGCTTGGACATACTGAGATTGAGAACAGCGGTTTCGTGCTGGATATCGGAAGTGAGCCCTTGGAGGGGGAGCTGGAGGATGCCTACAAGAGGTATGCCAATGCCAAGGTATGCCCGCCGAGACTGCAGGAGAAGGCATACCGCGTCCGGGGAACGGCAGAACCCTTCTACACATTGAATATCATTGACGGCATTATGTCGGTGAAAGAAGTCATGAATGTGGCAAAGCATTATGATGCAACCATCACGGAATATCTCAATGCAGTGCTGCTTCATGCGCTGTTGGAGAAGCAGAAGGAGGAGAAGGAAAGAAAGCTGCGACCGGTGAAGATAGCTATGCCGGTGAATTTGAGGCGCTTTTTCCCTTCCATTACCTTGAGAAATTTTATTACCATGATTTATCCGGGAATCGACCCGAGACTGGGCGAGTATACCTTTGAGGAGATTGTGAAGCAGGTTCACAATTATATGCGTTACTATATCAATGAGAAACAGCTGCGGGGAGATATCACTACCAATGCTGCCACCCAGAGCAATCCTGTAATCCGGGTGGTGCCGCTGTTTATCAAGGACTTTGTGGTAAAAACCTTTTATTCCCGGGTTCAGGACAGAAATTCTTCTGCGGGTCTGACCAATATGGGGGCTTTGAAGGTGCCGGAGAGTATGAAAGCCTATATAGACAGGGCTGATATCTATATGGGACAGCCTTTTTCCAGACGGACGAACTGTGCAATCATCAGCTTTGAAGATACCATGACGGTGAATTTTGCCAGCAGCATTGTAGAGACGGACGTAGAGAAGTTTTTTTTCCGTAAGCTGGTTCAGGATGGAATTCATGTAAAAATAGAGAGCAATCGGGGAGAGGAGGAATAAGATGTCATACTGTGTAAATTGCGGAGTGGAATTGGATAAATCTGCAAAGGTGTGTCCGCTGTGCAATACTCCCGTGATTAATCCGGCTGAGCTGGAAAAGCTTAAGGGAGCAAACGGACCCTTTCCGAAGTCTAAGGGCGAGGTAGAAAGAGTAAAAAGGAAGGATCTGGGAGTTTTCTTTTCTGTGGTGCTGCTTTCCATAGCCTTTACCTGCGGTATTCTGAACGCGCTGGTTTTTAAAGGCGCTCCCTGGTCGCTGGCGGTAATTGGCGTATGCGCTGTCTTCTGGGTGTTGCTGATTCCGGCGGTGATTTTTACAAAACAATCCCCATACCTCTATGTATTCCTTGATGGAACTGCTATAGCGGCATATTTGTATCTGCTTACCTTCCTGACAGCGGGCGATGTATGGTTCCTTGGTCTGGGATTGCCGATTGTGGTTCTCATCATACTGATTTTGGAAATATTCATTCTGTGTGTGCGCAGACTCCCCAGGTCTTTTCTGACAGTGTCCCTGTATCTGTGTACTGCGGCCGGGTTGCTGTGCCTGGGCCTGGAGATACTGATAGACAGGTTTTGTGGCGGGCATATCGCCCTCAGCTGGTCGGCGGTGGTGCTTACCGTCTGCGCCGTCTTCAATGTTGCCATTATTACACTTTTGTCCCGCAGGCGACTACGCAATGAGGTGCGCCGCCGTTTACACTTCTAGGTGAGGAAGGAACAGGTTATGACAGACAAAAGGAACCGGAATTTAATGAACCTTATCAGAAGGGCTCACGGGCTGGTAGAGAATTCGGATTTGGAAAAGCATCGGCAGTCCCAGGACACCCTGGGCACTATCTTAAGCAATACCAAGGATATCAATTACCGAGAAATCGCTATTTCAGATATGTACGGAGAATGGGTCAGTGTCAACCGCGCCCATATGAAAAGGTATGTCATTCTCCACTGCCATGGCGGCGGATATTCCACCGGCAGCAGTCTCTATGCCAGAACCCTGACCTCAAAGCTGGCAATGTCCGCATCCATGGATGTGTTGTGCTTTGACTATCGCCTTGCCCCGGAACACCCTTTTCCGGCGGCAACCGAGGATGCCATGAAGGCATGGAATTATTTGATGCTGCTGGGGTACGGTGCCCATGATGTGATTCTGACGGGAGATTCCGCGGGGGGAAACCTTGCCCTGGCGCTGACCCTCAGGCTGAAGGAGGAGGGGAGACTTCTGCCCAGGGGAATCGCACTCATGTCTCCGTGGACGGATTTGACCTCATCGGGGGAATCCTTTCAGTCCAAGGCGGAGTTGGATCCGGTGCTCGACAAAGCCTACATTGACCGTATGATTAAGGCTTATGCACCGGAACAGGATTTGAAGAATCCTCTGATTTCTCCGCTGTTCGGAGATTTTGAGGGCTTTCCGCCGGTCTACATCCAGGTGGGGGAAAATGAGATTCTTCTCAGCGATGCCCTGATGCTGTATCAGGCTCTTACAGATGCCGGGGTGTCTGCAAAAATTGACGAATATCCCGGAATGTGGCATGTATTCCAAATGTCTCCCGTAAAGGCATCCAGGGATGCAATGAACAAAATAGCAGAGTTTATTTATGAAATCTGCAGATAGTTCTAAATAAAAAAAAGGATTTTTGATTTCCATGCAGAATATATAGAAATGGAGAAGAGTTTTGCTTGAGGCATAATGAGCCGGAAAAGGAGCAAACATGACAATCAGGGAAAGTCTGGAGCAGAGAGAAAAAGAGTATTTGAGTCCATACGCGGCTTTGAGTATGACAACCAGAGGAAGGGCAAAGCCTGAGGTGGAATGTGATATCCGCCCTGCTTTTCAGAGGGATAGGGACAAGATACTTCACTGTAAGGCATTCCGAAGACTGAAGGATAAGACCCAGGTGTTTTTGTCACCGGAGGGGGATCATTACCGCACCCGTCTTACCCATACACTGGAGGTATCCCAGAATGCCAGGACCATAGCAAAGGCACTGAAGCTGAACGAGGATTTGGTGGAAGCCATAGCGCTGGGACATGACCTTGGACATACTCCCTTTGGACATGCAGGGGAGAGGGCGTTGAACAGAGTCTGCCCTATTGGCTTTGAGCACAGCCAGCAGAGTGTCCGCACCGTGGAGCGATTGGAGAGAAGCGGACAGGGCTTAAATCTGACATACGAGGTCAGAGACGGCATTCTGAACCATCAGACCAGCGGAAAGCCTCATACCCTGGAAGGCAAGGTAGTAAGACTTTCGGATAAAATTTCATATATTCATCACGATATGGATGATGCGGTCCGTGCGGGGATTCTGAGGGAAAGCGATGTGCCTGAGGAAATCCGCCGGGTGATTGGCAGTACACCCAGTGAAAGACTGGATCATTTTGTACATGATATTGTGACAAACAGTATGGGAAAGAACGATATCTGCATGTCTGCGGAAGTGGAAGAGGCGATGATGAAGATGCGCAGGTTTATGTTCGAAAATGTGTATCAGAATCCCGTGGCGAAAAGTGAAGAGGGAAAAGCCGAGCAGCTGATGGAGACCCTTTATCAGCACTTCATGAAGAACACGGACGATATGCCGGAGGAATATCTGGACCTTCTATCCGAAGGAGAGCCCAGGGAGCAGGTGGTCTGTGACTATGTGGGTGCCATGACGGACAGATATGCGATTTCCATGTACGAAAATCTTTATATACCGAAATCCTGGATACTCTGAGATTTCGGAAAGATAAAAACGCAAAAGCAGGTATTTTTCTGCGGAGGAGCAGATGTTTTATCCCGAGGAATTAGTTGAGGAAATCAGAACAAAAAACGATATAGTGGATGTGGTTTCAGGTTATGTGAGGCTGCAGAAAAAAGGCGGGAATTACTGGGCATGCTGCCCCTTCCACAATGAGAATACCCCTTCCTTTTCCGTGTCCGGAGCAAAGCAGATGTTTTACTGCTTTGGTTGCGGCGTCAGTGGGAATGTCTTCACCTTTGTGATGAAGTACGAGAATTTTTCATTCCCGGAAGCGGTCAGATATCTTGCAGACCGTGTGGGTGTCAGTCTGCCGGAGGCGGAGTATTCCGAGGAACAAAAGCGAAAGGCCAACCGGAGAGCAAGGCTGATGGAGGTGAACAGAGAGGCTGCAAAGTTTTTCTATTATCAGCTCAGGGCACCTCAGGGGGCTGTGGGAATCCGGTACCTGACAAAGAGGGAGCTTTCCGAGGAGACCATGCACAAGTTCGGTCTGGGATATGCCGGTAAAAACGGTGCGGAGCTGGTGCGTTACCTGAGACAGAAGGGCTTCGAGGATGACATCATCAAGGGGGCAGGCCTGGCAAGCTATTCGGAAAAATACGGGCTTGTAAGCCAGTTCTGGAATCGTGTTATGTATCCCATTCAGGACATCAACGGAAGGGTAATCGGTTTCGGAGGCCGTGTTATGGGAGAGGGCGAGCCGAAATATCTGAATTCGCCTGAGACGGAGGTTTTTGACAAGAGAAGAAACCTGTACGGCTTAAATTTTGCCAGAACTGCCCGCAGCGGGAATATTATTCTCTGTGAGGGATATATGGATGTCATAGCCATGCATCAGGCCGGATTTACCCAGGCAGTGGCATCATTGGGAACGGCCTTTACCCAGGAGCAGGCCAATCTGCTGCGGAGATATACGGACAGTGTTTTGCTGGCCTATGACAGTGACGGAGCAGGTGTCAAGGCAGCGCTGAGAGGAATCGGGATACTGCGGGAGGCGGGGCTCACCGGCAAGGTGATTAATATGCGTCCCTACAAGGATCCGGACGAATTCATGAAGGCCCTGGGCAGGGATGCCTTTCAGGAGAGAATCGATCAGGCGGAAAACAGTTTCTTCTTTGAAATCAGGATTCTGGAGGAGCAGTATGACATGAAGGATCCGGAGTCAAAGACAAGGTTTCATCGGGAAATTGCAAAGAAGCTTTGTCAGTTTCCGGAGGCTGTGGAGCGTGAAAATTATCTGCAGGCGATTGCGGAGAAGTACTTTATCGGAATCGATAACCTTAGAAAGCTTGTGACCTCTTATGCAGGGGAGACCGGTCTTGCAAAGCCTGTTGAGAGGCCGAAATCCGGCATACATCAGAAGAACAGCGCGGAAGAGAATGCCAGAAGAGCCCAGAGGCTTCTGCTTACCTGGATTACGGATGAGCCGGAGGTTTATCAAAAGATTAAGAAGTATATCAATGCCGGGGATTTTACGGAGGAGCTTTACCGGAAAGCGGCAGAAAGGCTTTTTAAGGATTTGGACAACGGAGTCTTTCGCCCGGCAGACATCATCAGCACCTTTGAGGATGAGGAAGAACAGCATGCGGTGGGAGAGCTTTTTAATACCGGTTTGTCTCAGAATGGTATGGAGAAGGACAGAGAGCAGGCTTTTCACGACATTGTTCTGGCCGTAAAAAAGAACAGTTACGAATATTTTTCCAAAAGACTGGGCAGTGATGTAAATGCACTGAATCAGGTGATTGAGGGAAAGAAAGCTCTGGAAGAGCTGGCAAAGACGCATATTTCACTGAACGAAGGGTGAAAATACTCTTGTTCGGAAGATTATTTCCAAAAGGAAGGATGGAATCACTACAATGGATGAAAATACACAGGCAAGGTTTGACGAAAAAGTCAGGGAGCTTTTAGCAACGGCAAAAAAGAAGAAGAATGTGCTGGAGTATCAGGAGATAAGCGAGTTTTTTGTGGACATGCCTTTGGAAGAGGAACAGTTCGAAAAGATTCTTGAGGTGCTGGAGCAGAATAACGTGGATGTTCTCCGCATCACGGATGATGACGATGTGGATGAGGAAGAGATTATTCTCACCGAAGAGGACGAGGTGGATGTGGAGAACATTGACCTTTCTGTTCCCGATGGCATCAGCATCGAGGATCCGGTGCGTATGTACCTGAAGGAAATCGGCAAGGTCCCCCTTCTGTCTGCAGAAGAGGAGATTGAACTGGCCAAGAAGATGGAACTGGGCGATCAGGAGGCGAAGAAGCGCCTTGCTGAGGCAAATCTGCGTCTGGTGGTAAGTATCGCAAAAAGATATGTGGGCAGAGGTATGCTTTTCCTGGATCTGATTCAGGAGGGCAACCTGGGATTGATTAAGGCGGTGGAAAAATTCGATTATCGCAAGGGGTATAAATTCTCTACCTATGCAACCTGGTGGATTCGCCAGGCCATCACCAGAGCCATTGCGGACCAGGCCAGGACCATTCGTATTCCCGTCCATATGGTTGAGACCATCAACAAGCTGATTCGTGTCAGCAGACAGCTTCTGCAGGAGTTGGGCCGTGAGCCTTCTCCTGAGGAGATTGCGGAAGAAATGAATATGCCTGCGGACCGGGTGAGAGAAATATTGAAAATCAGCCAGGAGCCTGTATCCATGGAGACACCTATCGGTGAGGAAGAGGATAGCCATCTGGGGGATTTCATTGAGGATGATAATGTACCTGCACCCTCCGACGCAGCCGCTTTCACCCTGTTGAAGGAGCAGCTGGTGGAGGTTCTCGGAACCTTGACGGAGAGGGAGCAGAAGGTGCTTCGCCTGAGATTCGGGCTGGATGACGGACGTGCACGCACTCTGGAAGAAGTGGGAAGAGAGTTCAATGTGACCCGAGAGCGCATCCGTCAGATTGAGGCCAAGGCCTTGAGAAAACTGCGCCATCCCAGCCGAAGCAGGAAACTCAAGGATTATCTGGATTGATGGCCGGGAAAGAAGTCATATTGTCCGGGCGCCTGCAGATGCTGGCAGATATGGTAAAAATTGGGGACAGAGTGGCGGATGTTGGGTGCGATCACGGTTTTTTGTCTGTCTATCTGGTGCAGCGCGGTATCAGTCCGAGGGTACTTGCCATGGATGTGCGCAAGGGCCCGTTGGCGGCTGCAAAGGAACATATCAGGGCATACGGACTGGAGGCATACATAAAAGTAAGATTGTCCGACGGACTTACTCTCCTGGAAAAGGGTGAGGCGGATACGGTAGTCTGTGCAGGGATGGGCGGCGCCCTGATGCAGCGCATCCTCAGGGAAGGTCTTGATAAAATCAGGGACATGACGCTGATTCTTCAGCCCCAATCGGAACTGAAGGAGTTCCGCAGGTTTCTGCGCAGGGAGAATTTCCGAATTCTGGAGGAAACCGCAATTTTAGAAGAGGGAAAGTATTATTTTGCAATGAAGGCCGTTTACGCGGGAGAAAGCACACCACAACCGGAGACAGAGTGTGAGCTTTTTGATGCATACGGGGAAATGTTGCTGAAGCAGAAGCATCCGGTGCTGAAGCAGTATCTGGAATTTCGCGGAGGCGTATTGGAACAGCTTGCAAAAAAACTGTCGGAGCATGTTGGGGAACATGCCCGGGAAGAGGGAAGAACAGGGCGGGCAGAAGAACGGTTGAATCAGGTGAAGGATGAACTGATGGGAATTAGGGAAGCACTGAAGTGGTATCGGTAAAATAATGTTTTGGCGGAAAGGATGGTAGATGGATGGTTACGGTCACAATACGGGGAGAGAAAAGAGAATATGCCAAGGGTACCTCTTACGAGGCAATTGCCAAGGAGTATCAGAAGGATTACGACGGAGACATCGCGGTGGCGGTGGTAAACGGTAAAATCAGAGAGCTGTTTAAGAAGGTGACGAAAGACTGCACAGTGGACTTCTTTACCTTAAAAGACGAGGTGGGACATAAAACTTATGTAAGAACAGCGACGATGCTGTTTTTCAAGGCAGTGAACGATGTGTTCGGCAATGAAGCAGCCCGGGAGAGCTGTGTGGAATTTACCATCGGTCACGGCTATTATGTAAATACTCTGAAGGCAGTGCCCTCCAGTCAGGAAAATGCCGAGAAAATCAAGGCCAGAATGCTGGAAATCGTGGAGAATAAAACGCCCTTTATGAAACGCTCTTATCCCATGGAGGAGGCCATGGAACTGTTTGCCTCCAAAGGCATGAAGGATAAGGAGAAGCTGTTCCGTTACCGCATGAGTTCCGCAGTGAATATTTATGAAATTGAAGGCTATTATGATTATTATTACGGCTATATGCTTCCCAATGCCGGGTATGTGAGGTGGTTTGACGTCATTCCCTATGAGGATGGTTTCATGCTGCTGCTTCCCAGAAAGCAGAATCCCACGGAGGTGGCAGCTTTTGACGAAAGGAGAAAGCTGTTTGAGACCATGGAAGCGTCCCAGCACTGGGGCACCAAAGCGGAAATAGAAACTGTAGGCGATTTGAACGACCAGATTTGTAGCGGCTCCCTCAGCGAGCTGATCCTGGTACAGGAGGCTGAGCAGGAGAGAAAAATCGGGGAGATTGCCAAGGAAATCGTGGCCCGGGGCAATATTAAGTTTGTGATGATTGCCGGACCTTCTTCTTCGGGTAAAACAAGCTTTTCACACAGACTTTCCATTCAGCTCAGAACCCTGGGAAAGGTTCCGCATCCGATTGCGCTGGACAATTATTTCGTGGACAGAGAGTTTACACCCAAAGATGAAAAGGGCGACTATAACTTTGAATGTCTGGAAGCATTGGACGTAAAAAGGTTTAATGAAGATATGGTCAGGCTTCTGAAGGGGGAGAGGGTAGAGATGCCCACCTTCAATTTCAAAATCGGCAAGCGGGAATACAAGGGGGACTACAAGCAGCTGGGAACTGACGACATTTTGGTAATTGAAGGAATTCACGGCTTAAATGATAAAATGTCCTACGCTCTGCCACAGGAGAGTAAATTTAAGATTTATATCAGTGCCCTGACCACACTGAATGTGGATAAGCACAATCGCATTCCTACCACTGACGGAAGATTACTCCGCCGGATGGTGAGAGACGCCAGAACCAGAGGCTCAAGTGCACAGCGGACCATTCAGATGTGGCCTTCTGTAAGGAGAGGAGAGGAGGAAAACATTTTCCCCTTCCAGGAGTGTGCGGATGCCATGTTCAACTCGGCCCAGATTTATGAGCTGGCGGTGTTGAAAACCTATGCGGAACCTCTTTTGTTCCAGATTCCCAAGGGGGAGCCGGAGTATTATGAGGCCAAGAGACTGCTGAAGTTCCTGGACTATTTCTTGAATGTTCCGGCGGAAAGCCTTCCCAATAATTCCATCTGCAGGGAGTTTGTGGGAGGAAGCTGTTTTAATGTGTGAGAAATAAGTTTGTAATAAAGAGGTGCAGAATGAGCAGTAGGATAAAGGGCCTGTACGGGGCAGCGAACCGGGTCATCATGATAACCGGCGGTATTATTTTCGGCTGGCTTTTGTGGTACGCAATGAAGTATACCAACTATATGATACCGCTGGAAGAAGAGAGAAGCCTGGTGATGCAGGACGCAGTGTGGAAGAACCTGCTTGGTATCCTGGTTTTCTGCCTTTTGTTCTTCTTTTTGTCCCGGCTTGAGAAAAAACTGAGTAAGAAGATTCAGAATATCATTATCTGTGTTTTTGTATTTGTGGCGGTAAGTTGGACTTTTTTTGTCTGTCACTGGTGGGTCTGTGCCGTGGAGAGGACACCTGAAGCGGATCAGTTGTATCTCTCTGCTGCGGCCTCTTATTTTCTGGAAGGGGATTATTTTTTTCTGAACCCTCCGGGAGGGTATCTGGCTGTATATCCCTATCAGAAGGCCTTTACTTTTCTGTTGGAACTCTTATACCGGATTTATGGCGCGTTTGATTATTTTGCCGTCCAGAAATTCCTGATTGTGTTTCCCTGTGGGATTGTTCTGGCAGGATACCTTGTTTTGCGTGAAATAACGGACAGCATGGCAGCAGCGGTGAGCTATTCGCTTCTGATGATGGCGTGTCTTCCACTGTTCTTTTATACGCCCTGGATTTACGGTGATGTTCCCAGTGTTTTCTTTATGCTGGTTACCACCTGGATGCTGATGAGATGTGCCAAAACCGGACGCAGCGGATGGATAGTGGGAATTGTTGTATTTGCAACACTGGGGCTCATGGTGAGGAAGAACTGTTCTATCTATATTGCAGCCTTGTGTATGGTGGCTGCGGTAGGCTTTGTCTGCCGGAAGGAAAAGAAAATTATGGTGGCAGCGCTGCTTTCGGTGCTTGTTCCCTGGCTTGTATATATGGGGATTTACAAGATGTATGAGGTGCGCTCCGGCTATGAACAAAGCAGCGGCCTTCCCACAATTACTTGGTTCGATATGGGAATGCATGACCGTGACGGCAGCTGCGGCTGGGAGGATACCTCTGCAATAAGCATGTACGTCGAGAATGGTATGGACGCAGAGTTGACAAAGGAGGCGGCCCGTAAGCATATCCGAGAGCATTTGGAAACCTTTCGGAAGAATCCGGCATATACCGCAGCATTTTATCGGGAAAAAGTGTTGTCGCAATGGAACGTTCCGACTTATCAAAGTTTGTTTTTTACGGCAAATTACCGACCGGACAACCGGCCTGCGGAGGGGTCGCTGGCGCTTAAGGTTTCCACGGATGATTATTTTACGGTGCTGGAGATTTGCGGATTATTGCAGATAATCATTTTTTGCGGCATGTTCTTATATTTTGTGCTGGCAGTCAGAGCTGACAGTCATATTTTACAGCATGTATTGGCTGTCAATGTAATCGGGGTGTTTCTGTTCAGCATTATTTGGGAGGCCAAGTCAAGATATATCTTTCCCTGCTATATCACCATGTTTCCCATAGCCGTTGCGGGTTACCGGGAACTGTATCTGGCGGCTGGCAGAGGGATAAAGCTTATCCTTGAACGAAGACAGGAAGTGCAGAAAGGAAAAGAGAGTAGAAACGCGGACAATGCAGGAAGTTAGAGAGAATAGAAACGCGGACAGTGCAGGAAGGAAGAGAGAGTAGAAACGCAGGCAGCGCAGGCGATAAGAAAGACTTGTCATCCGTTAAAATATAGTTTACAATGTCAAAAGTAAGTAAGACAGACGATCGCAGCCGGTGTCTGACACCGGGTGAGGAAAGTCCGGGCTTCAAAGGGCAGGATGCCGGATAACGTCCGGTGGAGGCGACTCCAAGGCCAGTGCAACAG
>JBJENR010000012.1:0-5267 GCA_051880315.1 Acetatifactor sp. | reverse complement strand
TAGCTCAGCTGGATAGAGCGTTTGGCTACGGACCAAAAGGTCGGGGGTTCGAATCCTCTAACACACGCGATAGTGTGTAATCACAGAGGAAAGAGCCCTGTTTGACAGGGCTCTTTTTTCACATGTTTCTAACCATTATATGAAAGAACAACTATGGATAATATACGTGTCTGCAAGAGGTGTCTGACCAGGGAACTGGCGGATGGTGGGGAGGACTTTCGGAATATTCAGGAATATATTGAGAACCTGGATGCGGATTTCAAGGTTTCCGATGCCCTTTACGAAGAGAGATTAAGCGTGTGTAAGGCTTGTGAGCTTTTGCTCACAGGTATGTGCCGTGCATGCGGTTGTTATGTGGAAATGCGTGCTGCTGTCACAAAGAACAGCTGCCCCAGGAAAAAATGGTAAATATACGGGAGATATTATGGAGAAACAGGAATTTCTGGACAGACTTCGGTTGTCAATGAGCGGTAAGGTTGCGCCTGAGGTTGTAGATGATACAATAGAATATTATGAGGAGTATATCAATACCCAAATTCGTCTTGGAACAGACAGGAACCAGGTGATGGAAGCCCTGGGAGATCCCAGATTGATTGCCAGAACCATAATCGAGACCAAGGGTCGCAACAGGGCCAACGCAGAGGGCTCCGGGGACAAGGAGCAGGAATATGGGGAAAGCAGAGAGGTGCGCAGACGTCTGACAGGCATCCCCGGATGGGTCTGGCTGCTGGTATTTTTCTTTGTGGTGGGTGCTGTTCTGCTCTTTATCTTCAGAACATTGATTAAGCTGGCTCCTCTTTTGATAATTGTGGCACTGATTATATATCTTGCCAGATTACATGATGATAAGTAAAAATAGTACTTAAGTACCATACGAACTGTGTATATTTTTTGTTTCCAATGCCATACTACATCCTGTAACTGTTAATCATCAATAAGCCGCCATATGCGGCAGGATGTGAGGAAGTCATGGAAAACAATAACAATAATAAGTTCAACAACGCAAACGATTCTGAGAATTGCAAGAACAGCCAGAACAACAATCAGAACAACAACCAGAAGAACAACCAGAGCCAGAACAGCTATAACCAGAATCAGAACGATAACCAGAAGAACAACAAAAACAATAATTTCTAATCTGGTACGGACGCTGGATAGGGATACCGAAAGGTGTCCCTATTTACATATTCG
Organism: Acetatifactor sp.; assembly: GCA_051880315.1. Classification (GTDB taxonomy): domain Bacteria; phylum Bacillota; class Clostridia; order Lachnospirales; family Lachnospiraceae; genus Acetatifactor. The sequence goes on along the minus strand of JBJENR010000012.1, from coordinate 4,076 downwards.
GAATTTAATTGTATACTAAGACGGTGTTAAGCTTTTGGAAAGTGAGGCTGTCTATGCGCAGATTCGAGTTGATTGCTCCCTGTCATTTCGGAATGGAGTCAGTGTTAAAAAGAGAGATTACGGATCTTGGATATGATATACTGGAGGTGACGGATGGCAGAGTCACTTTCTTCGGCGACGAAGAGGCTTTGTGCAGAGCAAATATTTTTTTGCGCACAGCGGAGAGAATCCTGATTAGGGTAGGAAGCTTTCATGCGGAAAGCTATGAAGAGCTTTTTCAGGGTACCAAAGCACTTCCATGGGAGGATTATATACCGTCTGACGGGAAATTTTGGGTAGCGAAGGCTGCCAGCATCAAGTCCAAGCTCTTCAGCCCCTCTGATATTCAGTCAATAATGAAGAAGGCTATGGTGGAAAGACTGCATCAGAAATATGGGATAGAGTGGTTTGCGGAGACGGGGGAAAGCTTTCCTGTCAGGGTTTTTCTTCTGAAGGATGAAGTGACTGTGGCACTGGACAGTACGGGAGAGTCCTTGCATAAGCGCGGCTACAGAAGGCTTACCGCAAAGGCACCTATTGCAGAGAACCTCGCTGCAGCCCTGATTATGCTGACGCCATGGAACAAGGACAGGATTCTGGTAGATCCCTTTTGCGGAAGCGGAACCTTTCCTATTGAGGCAGCCATGATGGCAGCAAATATCGCTCCCGGTATGCAGAGAAACTTTACAGCGGAGAACTGGCCCCATATTGTGGCAAAGAAAGTATGGTATGATACGGTGGAAGAGGCAAATGATCTGGCAGACTTTTCAGTTAAACCGGATATCCAGGGCTATGACATAGATGACCATATGGTCGCCATTGCGCGGGAAAATGCAAAAATGGCAGGCGTGGAAGGCATGATACATTTTCAGCGACGCGATATGGCAGAATTGAGCCATCCCAAGAAATATGGATTTATTATCACAAACCCTCCTTATGGGGAGCGTCTCGCGGACAAGAAGGAGATGCCGGCATTGTATCACACTTTGGGAGAGCGCTTCCGGGCACTTGACTCCTGGAGTATGTATTTGATTTCTGCGTATGAAAATGCAGAGCAGGATATCGGACGCAAGGCGGATAAAAACCGTAAAATATATAATGGCATGATGAAGACCTATTATTATCAGTTTCTGGGCCCGAAGCCTCCCAAGGCAAAGAAATCGGGCTGAGACTTGTCTCAGAATGTCGGGAAGGAGAAAATGCGCAGGCTATGAAAGAACATTGCAGAGAAAGCAAAGAAAATACAGGCATAACCTGTATGGTTTGGACTCTACTGTGTATAGCCTGTATGGCGATGATGCTTGTATTCGCATCAAAGAAAACCATCGTGATTGCGGATGCGGCACCCGGACAGGGAAGCCTGCCCGAGGTATCGGCTTCCCTGAACAATTCCGTGGAATATCAGATGAAGGTCGACAGAACCTATGACAAACAGGGAGTGTTTTGTATTACACTTCCAAAGGACGTAAGTGCAGAGCAGCTGGTTATGGAAAATCGCTATTTGGACAGAGAACTCCTGATATACCTTGAGGCTCAGGATGTAAAAGCAGATTTCTTTGTGCAGAATGCAATCAGCGGTGATACCACGCAGGTGGTTTCAGCCTCTGTTTGCGAGCAGGAGGGCATCCTTCTTCTGAAAATTAAAATGAAACATGTGCTGGAATACAGGAGCACAATGCAGGGCAATACACTAACGATTGCGGGTTTTTCTCCCCACGAGCTCTATGATTACATAGTTTTGCTGGACCCTGCCTGTGGCAGTACTGTGATGACAGATGCCGGTGATGTTTTGGCGGAAGAACATATCACATTACAGATTGCAAGACAGGTACTGCTGAAATCCACACTGCAAAATGTAAGAATATATCTGACACGTCAGGAGGACAGAGTGCTTACGGATGCAGAGCGGACAGAACTTGTGGCAGATGTACAGGCAGATTTTTATGTCCGCCTCAGCACATCCGAGGAAAGCACCGGGCCGTATATATACGGCATCAAGGGCTTGTATAATGAGGAGTATTTTATTCCCCGGCTGGAGAATGTAGAACTGGCGGATTTGTTGACCAGAGCAGTCACAATTGAAGCCAGCAACCGTGCCATCGGGTTGGAACCTGCCGGGGAAGACAGTGTGCTTCGGAGCTTGAAAATACCGGCAGCGGAGGTGTCCGTGGGATATCTCACCAACGTCCGGGAAGCGGAGCTTCTGGCACAGGAGGAGTATCGGGAAAAAATAGCGGATGGTATAGTGAAGGCAATTGACGAGGCAGTTATAAGATTAAAGTCAGATAATTCATAAATTTGCTTTGGCACAGAAAGGTGTGGTATTTCATTATGGAAAAAATCATATTTGCAACGGGAAATGCGGGAAAAATGAAGGAAATAAAGAGGATTCTGGGAGATTTAGGCCTGGAGATTCTCTCCATGAAGGAAGCAGGTATTTCTACAGATGTACAGGAAAATGGTAAAACCTATGAAGAAAACGCTTTGATTAAAGCAAGAGCAGTGGCGGCTCTGACAGGGGATTGTGTGCTTGCCGATGATTCCGGTCTGGAGATTGATTATCTTAACAAGGAACCGGGTATTTATTCTGCCAGATATATGGGTGAGGATACCTCTTACAGGATTAAGAATGCAAACCTGATTGCACGTCTGGAGGGCGTACCGGATGAGAAACGCACAGCCAGGTTCGTATGTGCCATTGCAGCGGTGCTGCCGAATGGAAAGGAATTGACAGTTCGTGCTACTATAGAGGGCAGAATCGGCTATGAGGAGAAGGGAGAGGGCGGTTTCGGTTACGACCCCATATTCTATGTCCCGGAGCTGCAGAAAACGACTGCTGAACTTACCGAGGATGAAAAAAACAGTGTCAGTCACAGAGGTCAGGCACTGCGTCTGATGAAAGAGGAACTGAAGAAAAATGAAAGTTTTAATTGTAAGTGATACACACAAGAGCAACGAAAATTATTACAGGGTGTTACGGCTGGAGTCTCCTGACATGGTGATTCACTGTGGTGATGCGGAAGGATCTGAGGTGGAACTTACGGAAGCGGCAGACTGTCCGGTGAAAATTGTACTTGGAAATAATGATTTCTTTTCGGATTTACCCAGAGAGTTGACCCTGAAGCTTGGCCCCTACAAGGTCTGGGTGGTGCACGGACATAATTATTATGTGTCCATGAACAATGAGATTATTAAGAATGAGGCAGTGGAGCGGGGATTTGACATTGTCATGTACGGTCATACCCACAGGCCGGTGGTGGATGATGGAGGGGATGTCATCGCCGTAAATCCGGGAAGCCTTTCCTATCCGAGACAGGAGGGCCGACGACCGTCCTATGTGGTGATGGAACTGGATGATATGGAGGAAGCGCATTTTACCCTTCGGTATCTGTAGCAAAATGGAGGGAATAGGCATTCCCGGTGATTCCGGTGAATTCAGTGGTATTTCTGTGATTCTTGACTCATTTATGATTTTTTGCTGATTTTATGATTTCGTAGATTTCTCTGGTTTCTTTGATTTCTGGGACATTTCGCGGATTTCGCGGATTTTCCGAGAAAAAGCCTTGACAGGCAGAAACTGGTATAATATAATACATGAATGTGTGACACTGTTTCTATACGTTTTGCCAAAGCCCCGGCAGAGCGATTTGAAGGAATAGAAAGTGATCTGTTTCGAGGAGGCACGAACCGTAGCCGGACATCTGCGGGATCGGTCAGAGACGAAACCTAAATCCGGAGCTGCTGAAACTGATCCGGTACAACATTTGAAGAAAAGTAATACGGAGGGATTATCATGAAAACTTTTATGGCAAGTCCTGCAACCATTGACAGAAAATGGTATGTAGTAGATGCTACTGATATGACTCTTGGACGCCTTGCTTCTGAGGTTGCCAAGGTTTTGAGAGGAAAGAACAAGCCTATTTTTACTCCTCATATTGATACCGGAGATTATGTAATCGTTATCAACGCAGAGAAGATTAAGGTTACCGGTAAGAAGATGGAGCAGAAGGTTTACCATCATCATTCCGATTACGTAG
>JBJENR010000011.1:0-25717 GCA_051880315.1 Acetatifactor sp. | reverse complement strand
GTTCTATAAGAAAAATAAAGTATAAATGAGATAAAAAAAGAAAAAGAGAGTATAAATGACATAATTGAACGAGAATACGTTTGAAAAACTCTGCATATAAAACTAATATATGTTTTGATGATTAGCACTCAAACAAAACGAGTGCTAACAAACGAAAGCATTTCACAAATAAGGAGGTATTACCATGAAATTAAAACCGTTAGGTGACAGAGTTGTATTAAAGCAGTTGGTTGCAGAAGAAACCACGAAATCAGGTATCGTTCTTCCCGGACAGAATAAGGAAAAACCCCAGCAGGCTGAGGTTATTGCAGTAGGCCCCGGCGGAATGGCAGACGGAAAAGAGGTCAAGATGGAAGTTAAGGTCGGTGACCAGGTAATCTTTTCCAAGTACGCAGGTACAGAGGTTAAGCTTGACGAGGAAGAGTACATCATTGTTAAACAGAGTGACATCCTTGCTATTATTAAATAATCAGAGACCAACCCAACAATAATAAAAATGGAGGCAATTATTATGGCAAAAGAAATTAAGTATGCGGCAGAAGCGAGAGCAGCATTGGAAGCCGGAGTGAATAAGCTGGCAGATACCGTTCGTGTGACACTTGGACCTAAAGGAAGAAATGTGGTACTGGATAAGTCCTTTGGCGCTCCCCTGATTACCAATGACGGCGTAACCATTGCGAAAGAGATTGAGCTGGAAGATGCATTTGAGAATATGGGTGCACAGCTGGTGAAGGAAGTGGCTACCAAGACCAACGATGTTGCTGGTGACGGAACCACAACAGCTACAGTGCTTGCTCAGGCAATGGTAAACGCAGGAATGAAGAACCTGGCAGCAGGTGCAAATCCCATCATTTTAAGAAAAGGTATGAAGAAGGCTACTGACTGTGCTGTGGAGGCAATTTCCAAGATGAGCCAGAAGGTAAACGGCAAGGAGCATATTGCACGTGTAGCTGCGATTTCCGCAGGAGATGATTCTGTTGGACAGCTGGTTGCGGATGCTATGGAGAAGGTCAGCGGAGACGGTGTCATCACCATTGAAGAATCCAAGACCATGCAGACTGAGCTTGATCTGGTGGAAGGTATGCAGTTTGACAGAGGTTACATCTCTGCATATATGGCAACAGATATGGATAAGATGGAGGCAACTCTTGACAATCCCTACATTCTCATTACCGATAAAAAGATTTCCAACATTCAGGAGATTCTTCCCATCCTTGAGCAGATTGTACAGTCCGGTGCAAAACTCTTAATCATTGCAGAGGATGTAGAGGGTGAAGCTCTTACCACCCTGATTGTGAATAAGCTCCGCGGTACCTTCAATGTTGTGGCAGTGAAAGCACCCGGATACGGCGACAGAAGAAAGGCAATGCTGGAGGATATTGCAATCCTTACCGGCGGTACCGTTATCAGCTCCGAGCTGGGCTATGAGCTTAAGGACGCTACCCTGGATATGCTGGGACGAGCAAAGAGTGTAAAGGTTCAGAAGGAGAATACTGTTATCGTGGACGGCGAGGGCGAGAAAGATGCCATTCAGTCCAGAATTGCCCAGATTAAGGCACAAATTGAAGAGACTACTTCTGATTTCGACAGAGAGAAGCTGCAGGAAAGACTTGCAAAGCTTGCCGGCGGTGTGGCTGTCATCCGTGTGGGTGCAGCAACAGAGACCGAGATGAAGGAGGCAAAGCTTCGTCTGGAGGATGCCCTGGCAGCTACCAGAGCAGCTGTGGAGGAAGGCATTATCTGTGGCGGTGGTGCGGCATATATTCACGCATCCAAGAAGGTTGCCAAGCTGGCTGACAGTCTTGAGGGTGATGAGAAGACCGGTGCGCAGATTGTTCTGAAGGCACTGGAGGCTCCCCTGTATCACATTGCAGCAAATGCCGGACTGGAGGGCAGTGTAATCATCAATAAGGTTCGTGAGGCCAAGGCCGGTATAGGCTTTGACGCCCTGAAGGAAGAGTATGTAGATATGGTTAAGGCAGGTATTCTGGATCCTGCAAAGGTAACCAGAAGCGCACTGCAGAATGCTACCAGCGTGGCCAGCACCCTGCTTACCACAGAGAGCGTTGTTGCAAACATCAAGGAAGATGCTCCCGCAGCGCCTGCCGGAGCAGGCGGAATGGGCGGAATGATGTAATCGTCCGTCACCGGCATAGAAGCATAGTAAATTAAAAAAGGAGATTCCGGCAGGAATGCCGGAGTCTCCTTTTTGATTAATTAATTTTACGTTTATACCTCTTGACATAGTATCGAAAACCATGTAATGTAGTACATGGGTAATAAGTGGTATTACGAAAGGAGAAAAATGTATGAAGCGCTTTGAGTACGTTGTTGTGGATATAGACGGGGATTACGCGCATCTGAAACGTACGGATGAGGAGACGGAAGAATTAAAACTGGTGGCCAGAGCGCTGCTTCCGCCGGAAGTCAATGAGGGCACGAAGCTGATTTATGAATGGATGTCATACAGTGTTGGATAGGAGTATATTATTGTAATGATAAATCTATTGCTGTGCGGTAATGAAAAAGTATTTGACGGGGCGCTGACTCAGCTGATTTCCATGACCAACAGGACGAAGGAGAGCATTCATGTGTTTATTATGACCATGAATCTTCAACGTATCCAAAAGAGTTTCACGGCGATTACCGATGAGCAGGTTGCCTTTCTCAATAAGGTGATTCGGGAGAAGAACCCGAAGAACCTGGTGGAAAAGATAGATGTGACTGAAGTTTATGAGCGGGAGTTCGGAGGCTGTGCCAACGAGACTGCCTATTGTACACCCTACACTCTGCTGCGACTGCTGGCTGACCTGTATCCGCAGATACCGGAGAAGCTGTTGTATCTGGATATCGATATAATGATTGCCGGTGACATCAGGCAGCTGTGGGAGATTGATGTGACGGATTACGAGTTCGCGGCAGTGAAGGAAAAGTATGGCTGTTGGCTGATTCGTCCTGATTATTTCAATGCAGGCATGCTTCTGATGAATATGGTCAAAATAAAGGAGACCGGACTTCTGGCAAAAGCCAGAGAACTGATTAGGACCAAGAAGCTGTTGTTTGCGGATCAATCTGCAATCTTTAAGTCTGCAACGAGAAAAAAACTGATTCCACGAATCTACAATGAACAATCCAGATTTGACAGGAAGGGTACGATTGTGTGCCATTTTTGTAAAAGACTTATGTTTTTTCCCTATCCCCATACGGAGAATTATAAACAGTGGAATGTGGAGGAAATACACAGGTACCTTCGATGCTTTACCTTTGACAATGACCTGGAGGAATACCTCAGGCTGAAGTCGGAATTCGAAAAATAAGGAGAAAAGAACATGGCAAATACGACCAAAAATACGAGCAAAAATACGACCACAAATACAACCGCGACCGACAGGGAAATTCCGATTTTCTTTGCGGTGGATGACGGGTATTGTCCCTTTCTTGCCGTGGCGATTCAATCGCTGATTGACAACAGCTCCGAAGAGAACACTTACCTGATTAAAGTGCTGCATACAGATATCAGTGACGAGAATAAGAAGAAAATAGCAAAATACGAGAGGCCAAATGTAGATATTGAATTTGTGAACCTGAGTTACTATATCCAAAAGGTGAAGGACAAGCTCTACACCAGGGATTATTATTCCATAACAACCTATTTCAGGCTGTTCCTTCCCAATCTTTATCCGCAGTACGACAAGGTGTTGTACCTGGACAGCGATATTGTAATTCTGGATGATATTGCGAAGCTTTACAATATAGATATGGGGACGAATCTTGTGGCTGCAGCGCCGGATGATATCATACAGACCACACCTGTTTTCCAGGAATATGCGGAAAAGGTTGTGGGAGTGGCGGATTATCGTAATTATTTCAATGCCGGCATCCTTCTGATGAACCTGCATCAGCTGAGAATCTTTAAGTTTCAGGAAAAGTTTGTGTATCTTCTGGACAAGGTCAAGTTTTCAGTGGCCCAGGACCAGGATTACCTAAACCGTCTGTGTAAGGGCAGGGTAAAGCTGTTTGAAAGAGAGTGGAACCGCATGCCCATAGAGGATCCCAAAATTAAGGTGGAAAATGTCAAGCTTGTGCATTATAATCTGGCATATAAGCCCTGGCATTTTGAGGATATTCTGTATAAGGAATTTTTCTGGATGTATGCCCACGAAACAGAATATTTTGACACCATACAGAACATTCGTGACAGCTACACGGAAGAGCAACGGTATCAGGACAGTCAGTCTCATAAGAAGCTGATGAGACTGGCCAAGAAGGAATCGGACTGTGTGGGAGACGACAGAAAAAACAGGCATTAAGTCAATGGTAAAGGAGTGAAGGAACTTGAGGCGGGGAGAGAGAAGAAGGGCTATGAAGGAAAATAGGATACCGGAGAAAGCACCCGACAGACTGGCTGTCCTTGAAAGAATAGAGCAACTGGAAAGAGAAGGACGCTTTGACGTGGATGCAGAGGAAGATCCGCCCACCCTACCCCTGGAGCCGGGAAAGATTGATTATCTTCGCGTAAAGCCTGCCAGTCAGGCAAAGGTGAAGCTTTCCTATGCGTTGGCGGGTAAGTTTCTGGATAATCTTCTGAAAGAGAAGAAGCTTATCATCAAGGAAATCAGGGGGATGGAGAACCTGGACGGCCTGACATCAGGAGCCATATTGACCTGTAATCATTTCAATCCCTTTGATTGCTTTACCGTGGAGCATTTGTTCCGCATATCTGTCCATCAGGGAAAGAAGCAGCTCTTCAAGGTAATCAGGGAGGGAAATTATACCAATTTCCCGGGGTTTTACGGATTTCTGTTCCGCAACTGCAATACTCTGCCCTTAAGTCAGAACAAAAAGACCATGTACAACTTCCTCAAGGCAGTTGATACGATTCTACAGCGGGGGGACTTTATCCTGATTTATCCGGAGCAGAGTATGTGGTGGAATTATCGTAAGCCCAAGCCGCTGAAGAATGGAGCATTTAAGTTTGCGGTCAAGAACAAAGTGCCTGTTCTGCCTGTCTTTATTACCATGGAGGACAGTGAGAACTACGGCCCGGACGGATTCCCCATACAGGAATATACGATTTTTATTGAAAAGCCTATCTATTCCCGGGAGGATTTGACGGAGAGAGAGCAGGTCGGTGCTATGCGCAATGAAAACTACGAGGTGTGGAGACGCATATACGAAGAGTTTTACGGTGTGCCCCTGGAGTATACGACGGAGGACAAGGAGGAGCGATAAGTCTGAAAAAGGTAATCTACTATAAGGATGAGTTGAATGAGGAGTTTTCAGAGGCACAGATTACGCCGAGAGTGATAGACAAGAATTACCGCTACAGCCACGGCAGATTCTGGGATATGGCTTCCCTGCTGGCGCAGAATGTCTTTAGTATGCCCATAAAAGTCCTGTATCAGAAGCTGAAATTTCATCTGAAATATGTGGGTAAGGAGAAACTGAAGGAGAACCGTAATCAGGGGTACTTTATCTACGGCAATCACACCCAGCCCTTTGCGGACACCTTTATTCCCAGTGTGGCTGACTATCCCAAAAGAAATTTCCTGATTGTAAATCCGGAGAATGTCTCCATGCCGGGGATGAAAACACTGGTGGAGCTGCTTGGCGCCATACCGATTCCCTGTGATGCGGGAGGTATGAAGAACTTTCTGGAAGCTGTGGAGGATAAGATTCGGAGAGGATACTCTGTCACAATTTATCCCGAGGCACATATCTGGCCGTATTACACCGGCATCCGGCCCTTTAAGGCGGTTTCATTCCGATATCCGGTGAATCTGAACTGTCCGGTGTATGCGCTGACCAACACCTATCACAGAAGGGGAAATACCGAGAAGGTAAATATCGTCACCTATATCGACGGCCCTTTTTATCCGAACCGGGACTTAAGTCCCAAGGAAAGACGTCAGGATTTGAGGGACCGGGTGTATGAATGCATGAAAATGCGAAGCAGGGAAAGCGATTACGAGGTCATCAGCTACAGAAGGGCGGAGGAAAGTGCGACAGAGGATGTGAAATAATGGTTGACATTTCCGACAGATAGGTCTATACTGCAAATTGTTAATGATGATTTACTAGAGTAAGAGTGGCTGGAAAGCCACTCTTACTTGCATATTTGGGATAAGTTTACACAAGGAAAGAAGGAGGCTTTAGAATGTCCCGGAGGGAAGATTACGAGTCAAGGACGGAGAAGCTCTTGGAGCCCATAGCGGCAGCCAACGATGTGTTCGTCTACGACGTGGAGTATTTGAAGGAGGGCGGCGATTATTATCTCAGAGCTTATATAGACAAACCTGAGGGTGTGAATATTCAGGATTGTGAAAATGTAAGCAGGGCATTGTCTGACGCGCTGGACAGGGAAGATTTTATCCCGGATGCTTATATTCTGGAGGTTAGCAGCCCCGGGCTGGGCAGGGCACTGAAAAAGGACAGACACCTGCAGTCAGCTATCGGGCAGGAGGTGGAAATCAAGCTTTTTAAGCCCATAGACGGGTGCAAGGAGTTTTCCGGAATACTGGAGAGCTTTGATGGGGAAACCATTGTGATTTCGGAGGGGGATTCTCAAAGAAACTTTGCGCGTGCCGATATTGCAGTGATTCGTCTGGCATTAGATTTTTGACATTTGATTAAACAGGCTTTTGGAAAAGCCGGAATGGAGGAGAAGGAAAAGAAATGAACAAGGAATTAATGGAGGCGCTTGACATTCTTGAAAAGGAAAAGGAAATCAGCAAGGAGACGCTGTTTGAGGCTATTGAGAACTCTCTGCTCACCGCCTGCAAGAACCACTTTGGCAAGGCAGATAATGTCAAGGTAGAGATTGACCGTGAGACCGGAGATTTTCTGGTATATGCCGAGAAGGAGGTTGTGCCTGCTGCGGAGGATGTGGAGGATAACTGTTCTCAGATTGCTTTAGATGAGGCGAAGACAATTTCCTCTAAGGCCAAGGTAGGCGACATGCTTCACGTGGAAATCAAGTCCAAGGAGTTCGGCCGTATTGCCACTCAGAATGCAAAGAATGTCATTCTCCAGAAGATCCGCGAGGAAGAGAGAAGCGTGATTTACAATCAGTACTATGAGAAGGAGAAGGATGTTGTCACAGGTGTGGTACAGCGTTATGTCGGCAAAAACATCAGTATCAACCTTGGAAAAACCGATGCCATGCTCAATGAGAGCGAGATGGTGAAGGGTGAGGTATTCAGACCTACCGAGCGTATCAAGGTTTATGTCCTGGAAGTAAAAAATACACCCAAGGGACCCCGCATCAATGTCAGCCGTACCCATCCGGAGCTTGTCAAGAGACTGTTCGAGTCTGAGGTAACGGAGATCAAGGACGGAACGGTAGAAATCAAGAGTATTGCCCGTGAGGCGGGAAGCCGTACTAAGATTGCCGTGTGGAGCAACAACCCCAACGTGGATGCGGTGGGTGCCTGCGTGGGAATGAACGGCGCCAGAGTAAACGCCATTGTGGAAGAACTGAGGGGAGAAAAAATTGATATTGTCAACTGGGATGAGAACCCCGGTCTGTTTATTCAGAATGCTTTATCACCGGCCAAGATCGTAGCAGTGTTTGCGGATCCCGATGAGAAGACCGCAAAGGTGGTTGTGCCGGATTATCAGCTTTCCCTTGCCATCGGCAAGGAGGGACAGAATGCCCGTCTTGCAGCCCGGTTGACCGGATATAAGATTGATATCAAGTCTGAAACCCAGGCCAAGGATGCCCCCGGCTTCCGCTATGAGGATTACCTGGATGAGGAGGACTATGGCGAGGACGGACAATACGAGGAATATGAGGAGGGCGCGTATGAAGAAGGCCCTGCTGAGGAGTAAGGAGATTTATGGCAAAGAAGGTTCCCTTGAGACAATGCATCGGATGCGGTGAGATGAAAGGCAAGAAGGATATGATGAGAGTCCTCAGAACCGCAGAAAACGAGATTTGTCTGGATGTCACAGGAAAGAAGAACGGAAGAGGCGCATATATATGCAGGAGCAGGGAATGTCTGCAAAAGGCCAGGAAAAGCAAAGGCCTGGAGCGCTCTTTCAAAATAAGTATTCCGAATGAGGTATATGATACCCTGGAAAAGGAGTTTGATCAACTTGAATCAGAATAGGATTTATTCACTTCTGGGAATTGCAATGAGAGGCCGCAATCTGGTAAGCGGCGAGTTTCAAACCCTGGAGGCGATTAAGAAAGGTTCTGCGGCCCTGGTACTGGTTGCGGAGGATGCGTCTGACAATACAGTCAAGCTGTTTCATGACAAGTGTCAATACTACAAAGTTCCGGTTTTCAATTGGGGAACCAAGGAGAAGCTGGGGCATGCAATCGGAAAGGAGCTGCGGTCATCACTGGCTGTCTGTGATGCGGGCTTGGCAGATTCATTGATGAAGCTGATGCCGGAGCAGCCGAAGGAATGGAAAGAAACCGTTGACGGTGAAGATGGAGGAAAGCATGGCGAAGATTAGGATACATGAGCTCGCTAAGGAATTAGATAAACAAAGCAAGGATATATTGAGCTATTTGCAGGAAAAAGGGATTGAGGCAAAATCTGCAAGCAGCTCTGTTGAGGAGGACGTGGCGAATACTGTGAGAAAAGCATTCAGCAGTAAGTCCCCCAAGGCGGACTCCGCAGAGGGAAAGGACGAGAAGCCTGCGGAAGTAAAAGAGGAGAAGAAGGATACGGCGGAGAGGACACAGCCTGCTAAGGCGGAGAATTCCCAGCCAAAGGCAGAGAGCAACCAGCCCAAGGCAGATAGTAATCAGCCCAAGGCAGATAGTAATCAGCCAAAGAAGAAAAAGACAATTATATTTGTAAACAATTCACAGAATTCAAAGATACCCGGGCAGCGTCCTGCCCAGGGAGGAAACAACCAGAGGACTCAGGGCGGGCAGAACAGACCGGGCGGATTTAGCGACCGCAGAGGACAACAGCCGGCAGCTCCAAGGACACCGATTAAGCCTTTGACGCCTCCATCTCCAACACCCAGTGTACAGATGGTGCCTTCCAGACCTCAGCCCAAGGCACATACCGAGGTTGAGAAGACGGAGACAAAAGCAGCACCTGTGCAGACGGAAATCGTTCAGGTACAGCCTCAGAATCCCAAGCCCGAGAAGCCTCAGAATGACAGGCCTCAGAATGACAGGCCTCAGAATGACAGGCCTCAGAGTGACAGGCCTCAGAACGACAGACCCCAGAATGACAGATTTCAGGGTGACAGATCTGCGAGAGATAACCGCGGACAGGACAATCGCGGACAGTACAACCGTGACGGGAGGCCTCAGGGTTCCCGTCCTGCAGGTGACAGACCTGATCGCGGACAGTATCAGCAGAGAGGAGCGGGCAGCAATGGAAGACCTCAGGGAGACAGGCAGAATGGATTTCAGAGACCTGGCAGACCGGGTGGTGCTCCCGGCTTTCAGGGCGACAGAAAAGGCCCTGGTGCTGGTCAGGGCGGCAATCGTGGCTTTAATGGTGCTCAGCGTGACGGCAGGGGCAATGGCGGACAGGGAGCCGGATTCAGAGATAAGGGTCAGAGCAAGAGCTTTGTGGGAGAAGCTGCTTCCCCCAAGGATATTGAAAAGAAGCGCGAGGAAGACAAGAGACGCGCAAGCAGCCAGGAAAAGGATAAGCGTTCCAGAAAAGACCACATCTATGAAGAGGAAGAAATCTTAAAGAACAAACCCGGCCGCTTTATTAAGCCTGAAAAGAAAAAGGAAGAGGTGGCAGAGGAGGTAATCAAGGTTATCACACTGCCTGAAACCATTACCATCAAGGATCTGGCCGAAAAGATGAAGCTGCAGCCCTCCGCCATCGTAAAGAAGCTCTTTATGGAAGGCAAGATTGTAACCGTAAACCAGGAAATTTCCTATGAAGATGCAGAAAATATCGCAATGGAATACGAAATTCTCTGCGAGAAGGAAGTCAAGGTTGACGTTATTGAGGAGCTTTTAAAGGAGGATGACGAGGAGGAAAAGGATCTGGTAGAGAGACCTCCTGTTATCTGTGTTATGGGACACGTTGACCATGGTAAGACTTCCCTGTTGGATGCCATCAGAAAAACAAATGTCACAGATAAGGAAGCGGGAGGTATTACACAGCATATAGGTGCGTATACTGTAAATGTTGACGGCAGAAAGATTACCTTCCTGGATACTCCCGGACATGAGGCATTTACCGCAATGCGTATGAGAGGTGCCAACGCCACGGATATCGCCATTCTGGTGGTGGCTGCGGATGACGGTGTTATGCCGCAGACGATTGAAGCCATCAACCACGCAAAGGCAGCAGGCATCGAAATCGTTGTTGCCGTGAATAAGATTGATAAGCCTTCCGCAAACATTGAACGTGTGAAGCAGGAGCTGACGGAATATGAATTGATAGCTACGGATTGGGGCGGCAATACAGAGTTTGTGCCCGTATCTGCAAAATCCGGCGAAGGAATCGAGAATCTGCTGGAAACCATTCTGCTCACTGCAGATATCCTGGAACTGAAGGCAAATCCCAAGAGACGTGCAAGAGGTCTTGTCATCGAGGCTGAGCTGGATAAGGGACGGGGACCTGTTGCTACCGTACTGGTTCAGAAGGGCACGCTTCATGTGGGAGATTTTATCTCTGCCGGTGCAAGTCATGGTAAAGTTCGTGCCATGATTGACGACAAGGGCAGAAGGGTGAAGGAGGCAGGTCCTTCCACGCCCGTTGAGATTCTGGGTCTTTCTGATGTGCCCAGTGCAGGAGAAGTATTCATTGCACATGAAAATGATAAGACTGCAAAGAATTATGCAGATACCTATCTGGCACAGAACAAGGAGAGAAAGCTGGAAGAGACCAAGTCCAAGATGTCTCTGGACGATTTGTTCTCCCAGATCAAGGAAGGAAATCTGAAGGAACTGAATCTGATTGTCAAGGCTGACGTACAGGGAAGCGTAGAGGCGGTAAAACAGTCTCTGGTGAAGCTTTCCAACGAAGAGGTGGTGGTAAAGTGCATTCACGGCGGCGTAGGTGCCATCAACGAGTCCGATGTGACTCTGGCAAGTGCTTCCAATGCAATTATCATCGGTTTCAACGTGCGTCCTGATGCCACGGCAAAGGCTACCGCCGATCGGGAAGGCGTTGATGTAAGGCTCTATAAGGTTATCTATCAGGCTATCGAGGATGTGGAAGCGGCAATGAAGGGTATGCTGGATCCTGTATATGAGGAGAAGGTTATCGGTCATGCCGAGGTGCGCCAGATCTTCAAGGCTTCCCAGGTAGGTAACATTGCAGGCTCCTATGTGATGGACGGTATGTTCCAGAGAGGCTGTAAGGTTCGTATTACCCGTGAGGGAGAGCAGATTTATGAAGGCTCCCTGGCATCCCTGAAGCGCTTCAAGGACGACGTAAAGGAAGTGAAGGAAGGCTTTGAGTGCGGACTGGTATTTGAAGGCTTTGACCAGATTAAGGAGCTTGACATCGTTGAAGCATATATCATGGTAGAGGTGCCCCGCTAGAAATAAAAGGGCGTTAAAAGTGTGGGATACGGGAAAGACACGCCTGACCGGGCATGTCGGACCGGTATCCCAATGGCAGTTAGGAGAGTGTAATGAGAAAAAACAGTATCAAGAACACCCGTATCAACGGAGAAGTTCAGCGAGTGCTGGCAGAGATTATCCGCGGTGAAATCAAGGATCCGCGAATCAATCCGTGGACAAGTGTGGTTGCTGTTGAGGTGGCACCGGATTTGAAGAGCTGTAAAGCATGGATCAGTGTTCTGGGGGATGAGGAGTCCAGAAAAGCTACATTGGAGGGGCTGAAAAGCGCAGAGGGATTTATCAGAAGGCAGCTTGCAAGAACAATTAATCTGCGCAATACGCCGGTGATCACCTTTGTGATGGATCAATCCATTGAATATGGTGTAAATATGTCCCATAAGATAGATGAGGTTATGGCGCTGGAGTCCGAAAAAAGCGCTGACAGGGACGGCGCCGATGCAAAGACCGGTGATGAGATCGGCGCAGATGTAAATGAGTAGAGAAACAGAGGTAATACATGACTTTGGATTTGATAAAAGAATGTGAGGGTGCTTCCAGAATCGGCATCAGCGGACATGTCCGTCCTGACGGTGATTGTGTGGGAGCGGTCCTCGGCCTGCAGATGTATTTGAAAAAATGCCTGCCGGAGGCGGAGGTCAGGGTTTTTCTGGAAAAGCCTGCAGATATTTTCAACGAGCTAAAGGGCTTTGAGGAAATCTGTTGGGATTTTCCGGAGGAGGAAGCCTTTGATGTGTTTTTTGCCCTGGATACGGTTGCGGACAGGCTCGGAGAGGCTGAAAAGTATTTCCGCACGGCGAAGAAGACCGTAAATATTGACCATCATATCAGCAATACGGGAAGCGGTGATGTCAATTACATTCAGCCCCGGGTGGGCTCCACCTGTGAACTGATTTATGACCTGGTGGATAAGGATAAGCTGGACAGAGAGATGGCTATGGCAATTTATACCGGAATGATTCACGACACCGGTATTTTCCAGTATTCCAACACTACGCCGGCTACCCTGGAGAAGGGGGCAAAGCTGATTTCCTACGGCTTTGATTTTCCCCGGCTGATATTGGAGACCTTCTATCAGAGAACCTATATTCAGTCACAGATTATGGGAAGAGCCCTGATGGAAAGCATTCGATTCATGAATAACCGGTGTATTGTCAGTGCCGTGGACAGGAAGACTATGGATTTTTATGATGCGACGCCGAAGGACCTGGACGGTATTGTGAATCAGCTTCGCAATATTAAGGGAATTGACTGCGCTATTTTCATGTACCAGACCGATGTCCTGGAATACAAGGTGAGCATGCGCTCCTCGGAGTGCGTGGATGTGGCCCGGGTGGCTGCGTATTTCGGCGGCGGCGGTCATGCCAGGGCAGCAGGCTGTACCATGCGCGGAACCTTTTATGATTGTGTAAACAATCTTTCCCTACATATCGCGGAGCAGATGGAAAAACAGGAAAGGTGAAGCAATAGGGACAGGCAGAATGAATGGTATCATGATTGTGAATAAGGAGTCCGGGTTCACCTCCCATGACGTGGTTGCAAAACTGCGGGGAATCTGCGGACAGAGAAAGATTGGCCATACGGGAACTCTCGACCCGGCGGCAACCGGAGTTCTTCCGGTATGTCTGGGCAATGCCACGAAGCTTTGTGATATGCTGACAGACAAAAAGAAGGAATATGTGACAGAACTTCTGCTGGGGGTGGAGACCGATACCCAGGATACCACAGGAGTGATACTCTCAGAACGGCAGGTGACGGCGGACGAAGAGGAAGTTCGCAGAGTCTGTGGGAGCTTTCTGGGAGATTACAATCAGGTGCCTCCCATGTATTCCGCATTAAAGGTGAATGGGAAGAAGCTTTACGAGCTTGCCAGGGAAGGCAGGGAGGTGGAGAGAAAGCCCAGACCCGTAACGATTTACGAGTTGGAAATCCTTGCGGTGGAGCTTCCGGTGGTAAAAATGAGGGTGCTGTGTTCCAAGGGCACCTATATACGAACCCTTTGTGCGGATATCGGCGCAGCGCTGGGCTGCGGCGGAACCATGCAGAGTCTGCAGAGGACCGCGGTGGGACCCTTTCGGCTGGAGGAGGCAAGGACCCTGGGAGAATTGCAGCAGCTAAAAGACAAGAACCGTCTGATGGAGGCTGTCATGCCGGTGGACAGTGTTTTTCCTGACTGCCCGTCATTACATGTGACCGGGGAGGGGGACAGGCTCCTGTCCAATGGGAATGTCCTCGCTATTGGGCTTACGGAGGAAAAGAGAGTTTATGAGCCCGGCGTCCCGGTGAAGCTATACGGTCTCTGCGGCAATTTTGCAGGGATTTACACATATGACGGGGAAAAACAATACTATAAACCCGTGAAAATGTTTTTGGAGAGAGAGTGAAGAAAAAATTGGAAATTATTGCCGATACAACGGATTTTTATCTTGAAAAGGACACAGCAGCGGCAATCGGGAAATTCGATGGCGTTCACATCGGGCACAGACGGCTTCTGGAGGAGATACTTGAGTGTAAAAAAGAGGGCCTGAAGGCCTGCGTTTTCACCTTTGATCCGGCACCGACCGTATTTTTCGGGCAGCCAGACGGCCGGGAACTGACTTCCAGGGAAGAGAAGAGAATTTTGTTTGAACGTATGGGGGTGGATATTCTGATAGAGTTTCCCCTTACCCTTGAGACGGCAGCCATGCAGCCGAGAGATTTTGTGACAAAGGTGCTGGCGGAGCAGATGAATGTGCGTCTGCTTGCGGCAGGCAGGGATTTGTCCTTCGGCGCAAAGGGAGCCGGAGATGCCGCACTTTTGCAGAAAATGAGCCGTGAACTGGGATTCCGGGTCAAAATAATCGATAAGGTATGCATCGACGGACAGGAGGTCAGCTCCACCCTGGTCAGACGTCAGGTGGAGGAGGGCAATCTGGTTCTTGCCAAGCGGTTTCTCGGTATGCCTTACCTGGTGGCGGGAGAAGTGGTCAGAGGCAATCAGATTGGTAGAACCTTGGGATTTCCTACCGTCAATCTGGTGCCGGGTCCGGGGAAGCTCCTGCCTCCGGCGGGGGTCTATTATTCGGAGGTGCGGCTGCGCGGCAGAAGGTATCGCGCCATCACCAATGTGGGCTGTAAGCCTACGGTGACGGACGAAGGAATCAATACGGTAGAAACCTATCTCTATGATTTTGACGGGGATATTTACGGAGAAACAATAGAGGTATACCTGCATGAATTCCGCCGCCCCGAACAGCGGTTTGAAAGTCTGGAGCAGTTAAAACGTCAGCTGGAGTCGGATATTCGTGCAGGCGCCGAATGGCAATAACACTGAATGGCAATAGGATACTTACAGGTTCAGAATCTTAATTACGAAGGGAAAATTATATGATTACAAACATCGTTCTTACAATGGCAGGGGGGCTGGGACTCTTCCTGTTTGGTATGCGGGTAATGAGTGATTCCATCGAGAAGGTGGCAGGCGCCAGATTGCGTCGGATTCTGGAGATTTTCACCACAAACCGATTTACGGGCATGCTGGTGGGTATTGTATTTACGGGAATTATTCAATCCTCCTCCGCCTGTACGGCAATGGTTGTCAGCTTTGTAAATGCCGGGCTGATGAACCTGTATCAGGCAGCGGGAGTCATCTTTGGTGCCAATATCGGTACCACTATCACCTCTCAGCTGGTATCCTTTAATCTGTCGGCCTATGCTCCGGTGATTCTGCTGTTCGGAGTACTACTTGCGATGTTTGTAAAGAAGGAAAAGATAAATAAATTTGCCGACATCATCATCGGTTTTGGCGTGCTTTTCCTGGGGCTGAGCACCATGTCCGGAGCTATGGGAAAAATGAGGGAAGTGGATGCAGTGGTGAATCTTTTGGGGTCCCTGCATAATCCCTTCATGGCTACACTGGTGGGACTGGCCCTGACCTCCGTGATCCAGAGCTCCTCCGTGACAGTCAGCATTGTATTGCTCCTGGCAAATCAGGATCTGCTTTCTCTGAATATTACTCTGTACATAATTCTGGGCTGCAATATTGGTGCCTGCAGCACGGCGATGATTGCTTCTCTTGCGGGCAGGAAGGACGCCAAGAAGGCGGCATTGATTCATTTCTGGTTCAACGTCATCGGAACGGTGCTTCTTTATCTGATTCTTTTCCTGGCGGAGGAACAGGTCATGAAGCTAATCTGGGTATTTTCAGCGGACAAGGGACGTTTCGTGGCAAACGCCCACACCATGATAAAGATTTTCCAGGTAATCGTGCTGTTCCCGTTCTCCGGTCTGATTGTAAAGCTTGCCTGCCTGTGTGTGCCCGGCGAGGACAGAAAGGTTGGCTACAGGGAGAGCTATCAGCTGAAGTACATCGGTGACAAGGTGGTGTTCAATCCTGCCACCGCTGTAGTGGGTGTTATCAAGGAGCTGGACCGCATGGCTTCTCTGGCCAGCGAGAATCTTAACCGTGCCATGAATGCACTGATTACGCTGGACGAAGAAGATATTGAAGAGGTGTATGAGGTGGAGAAGAATATCAACTTCCTGAATCATGCCATAACGGATTATCTTGTGAAAATTAACCAGACAACCCTGCCCATTGAGGATCTGAAAAGCCTGGGCGCACTGTTCCATGTGGTGAACGATATCGAGCGAATCGGTGATCATGCGGAAAATGTGGCAGATGCCGCAAAACAGCGCAAGGAGTCCGGTATGTCCTTCAGCAAGGAAGCGCAGAAGGAGCTGGGTGAGATGCTGGACATGGTAAATACGCTTATTGAATATTCCATCGCCATCTTTGTAAAAGGGGATGAAAGTCATATGAAGGATGTAATCAGCCTGGAGGATGCCGTGGATGAAAAGGAAAAGAAGCTTCAGAAGCTGCATGTACAACGCCTGACCAGGGGAGAGTGTACTCCGGAGGCCGGCATGATCTTTTCCGATATTGTATCGGGCCTGGAGCGAGTGGCTGACCATGCCACAAATATTGCCTTTGCCATTGTGGATGCGGAGAAGGAAGCAGAGGCATCCGGTGGAGCAAACTGAGGCAAAACGAAGACATATGGTAAGTTTTTCCATTTGCGGCAGGGAGATTGACAGAGTTTCTTTCCCTATGTATAATCTGAACGTGATGTAACAATTTTGTAACAATTTAATGTTTGTCAATGTTTCAGAGGGAAAAATTATGAAATCTTACAGATGCAAAAAAAAGGCTGCCATATTGTGTGCAGCTGCAATCATGGAACTGTGTACAGCGCCGATGCAGGTATCTGCGGCGCCCTCCGGCATGCCCTCCGCGGGAGTGGCGACAATCCTGGACACGGAGCTGTCTGTCGCCGAATATATCAATCTTGCCAGACAGGCCAGAGCAGCGGCCCGGGGATACAGTAATCCCGGAATTTCCAGGGTGGAAAACGATGCGCTGAATGTGCGGGAAATTCCGGGTATGGATGGCAGGATTGTGGGAAAAATGCCAAAAGGTACTGTGTGTGAGATAATGGATACCACAGAGGATGGCTGGGTACATATTACATCCGGACAGGTAGAGGGTTATGTCAGGGAGGAGTATCTGCTTACGGGTAAGGATGCTTTGGCAGAGATGGATGCTCTGGTTTTGGATGTTGCGGTTGTCAATGCAGGGGAGTTGAATGTGCGCAGGGAGCCAAATACAAACTGTTCCGTAGTGGCGAAGGTCCGCAGCGGACAGCAGCTGCCTGTGCTTGCTTCCGATGCAGACTGGGTACAGGTATCCGTCGGCGGCAGGGAGGGTTATGTGGCTGCAGAGTATGTGTCCCTGGAGGAGGCGCTGCCTACCGCACTGACTGTGACTCAGATGCTTTACGGGGAGGGCGTAACGGATGTGCGCACGGAACTGGTAGAGTATGCAAAGCAGTTTTTGGGAAACCCTTATGTATGGGGTGGAACAAGTCTGACAAAGGGCGCGGACTGCTCCGGATTTGTACTCAGTGTTTTCAAAGAATTCGGGGTGGAGCTGCCTCACTATTCTGTTTCACAGTCAAAGATGGGAACACAGATCAGTGAAGCCGAACTGCTTCCGGGAGACCTGGTGTTTTACAGCAAGAACGGCACCATCAATCATGTGGCTATCTATATCGGAGAAGAGCAGGTGATTCATGCCAGCAATCCTGAGACAGGTATCAGGATAAGCAAATACAATTACCGTGTTCCTACGAAGTATGTGAGGATATTATAAGCGATTCTTATAATACGGACTCTCAATTACGGATTTATTACGTATTTATAACAATTTTTTGTTTACATTTTCATGCAGTTATGTTACACTAACAAAGTATGGTTAAGCCGACACTCGGTTTGCGGACAACTCCGACCGGGGCCTGGTGTCTGGTGAAATAATAATATTTTTATGGAGGAACCCAAAATGATTTCCAAGGAAAAGAAAACAGCAATCATGAACGAGTATGCCAGAACAGCCGGTGACACAGGTTCACCTGAAGTACAGGTGGCAGTACTCACAGCAAGAATCCAGGAGCTTACCGAGCATCTGAAGGCGAACCCCAAGGATCATCATTCCCGTCGCGGTATGCTGAAGATGGTAGGTCAGAGAAGAGGACTTCTGGAGTATCTGAAGAAGAAGGATATCGAGAGATATCGTGCTCTGATTGAGAAGCTTGGTCTGAGAAAGTAATATGGTTGACAACGGAAAATGGCTCTATGAGCCATTTTTCGTATGGCAAAAGGAGCAGAAGAAGGCCCCGAGACCGCTGAAATGTGTGGGTAAATCCTGGACATTTCAGTAGTTTCGGTGTCTTCTGTTCCTGAGATAAAATGTGCCGCAGGAAGCGGCGGAACGGAGGAATTTATGTATAAGACCTTTGAATTGGAACTGGCCGGACGCACCCTTAAGGTTGATATTAACCGCGTGGGCAAGCAGGCTAACGGATGTGCATTTATGCATTATGGAGACACTACGGTGCTTTGTACTGCAACCGCATCAGAAAAGCCCAGAGACGGCATTGACTTTTTCCCCTTGAGTGTGGAATATGAGGAGAAAATGTACGCTGTGGGCAAAATCCCCGGAGGATTCAACAAACGTGAGGGCAAGGCAAGTGAGAATGCGATTCTTACCAGCCGTGTTATCGACAGACCCATGCGTCCTCTTTTCCCTAAGGATTACCGCAACGACGTAACCTTGAACAACATGGTAATGAGTGTTGATCCCGAGTGCCGTCCCGAGCTGGTTGCCATGATTGGTGCTGCCATTGCAACCTGTATTTCCGATATCCCTTTTGACGGCCCCTGTGCAATGACCCAGGTGGGTATGGTTGACGGGGAGTTTATCATCAATCCCTCTCAGGAGCAGTGGAAGAACGGAGATCTGAATCTTACCGTTGCATCCACCAGGGAAAAGGTAATCATGATTGAAGCGGGCGCAAACGAGGTTCCCGAGGCAAAGATGATCGAAGCAATCTACAAAGCACATGAGGTAAACCAGACCATCATCGCCTTCATTGACAGGATTGTTGCCGAGTGCGGCAAGAAGAAGCATGAGTACACCAGTTGCGCAGTTCCTCAGGAAATGTTTGATGAGATGAAAAGAATTGTCACTCCCGAGGAGATGGAAGTGGCAGTGTTCACTGATGACAAGCAGACCCGCGAGGAGAATATCCGCAATATTACGGCGAGACTGGAAGAGGCCTTTGCAGAGAAGGAGGATTGGCTTGCAATCCTTGGAGAGGCTGTTTACCAGTACGAGAAGAAGACTGTCCGCAAGATGATTCTGAAGGATCACAAGCGTCCCGATGGTCGTGAGATTACCCAGATTCGTCCTCTGTCTGCAGAGGTTGATATCATTCCCAGAGTACACGGTTCCGCAATGTTTACCCGTGGACAAACCCAGATTTGTAACGTGTGTACCCTGGCTCCTCTGTCCGAGGTACAGAAGATTGACGGACTTGACGAGAACGAGGTTTCCAAGAGATATATGCACCACTATAATTTCCCTTCCTATTCTGTTGGTGAGACAAAGCCCTCCAGAGGTCCCGGAAGACGTGAAATCGGTCACGGTGCACTGGCTGAGAGAGCATTGATTCCCGTGCTCCCCAGTGAGGAGGAGTTCCCCTATGCAATCCGCACTGTATCCGAGACCTTTGAGTCCAACGGTTCTACCTCCATGGCATCTACCTGCGCTTCCTGTATGTCACTGATGGCAGCAGGTGTTCCCATCAAGAAGATGGTTGCAGGTATCTCCTGTGGTCTGGTAACCGGTGAGACGGATGATGATTTCGTACTGCTTACCGATATCCAGGGCCTGGAGGATTTCTTCGGAGATATGGACTTCAAGGTAACAGGTACTACCGACGGCATTACAGCAATTCAGATGGATATTAAGATTCATGGTCTGACCAGACCTATTGTGGAGGGTGCCATTGCAAGGTGCCGCGAGGCAAGACTTTTTATCATGGATACCTGTATGAAGCCTGCTATTGCTGCTCCCAGACCTGAGGTGGGACCTTACGCACCCAAGATTATTTCTATACAGATTGATCCTCAGAAGATTGGTGATGTGGTTGGTCAGAAGGGTAAGACCATCAACGAGATTATTGCACGCACCGGCGTGAAGATTGATATCACTGATGACGGTATGGTGTCTATCTGCGGAACCGATAAGGAGAAAATGGCAAAGGCAGAGGAAATGGTGAAGATTATTACTACCGAATTCTGCGAGGGTCAGGTGTTCACAGGTAAGGTTGTAAGCATCAAGGAGTTTGGTGCATTTGTAGAGTTTGCACCCGGCAAGGAGGGAATGGTTCACATTTCCAAGATTGCCAAGGAGAGAATCAATAGAGTAGAGGATGTCCTCACTCTGGGAGATGTGGTTACGGTGAAGTGTCTCGGAAAGGACAGAACCGGAAAATACAGCTTCTCCATGAAGGATGTAGCTCAACTGTAAGGATTGTCAGAGACCTTCGGGAGACAGAAAATGTCGCCCGGAGGTTTTTTCATGTCTTTTAATTTTTGTTTAGATTTATTTAATTGTATTCCGCACATAAAGGCGTAAAATAGTATCTGTCATAATAAAGATGTTGTCCGTACAGCAGGGAGGATTTGTATGAGAGAGAAATTACGTCGGTTTATGTGGGGACGATATGGTAATGATAATTTTAACCGGTTTCTGATGACGGCATCGCTGGTTTGTCTTTTGCTTTCCATGATTTTTAGGGGACCCTTTTATCTACTGGCATTGGGACTTCTGGCATATACCTATTTTCGTATGTTTTCCAGAAATATTGCAAAACGTTCGGCAGAGAACAGCAGGTATCTGAGTAAATCTGCGAAGGTGAGGAATGCCTGGGCGGGAAAGAAACGGGAATTTGCCCAGAGAAAACAGTATCATATCTACAAGTGTCCCGTGTGCAGTCAGAAAATCAGAGTTCCCAGAGGGCGTGGACGCATTGCCATCACCTGCAGGAAATGCGGCAATGAGTTTATCAAAAAAAGCTGAGGCTGAGACTATGTTCGGATATATTATCATTAATAAAGCTGAGATGAAATTTAAAGAATTTGATATCTATCACTCCTTCTATTGCGGTATCTGCAGAGATTTGAAGAGAAAGTACGGAACCGCCGGACAGATATCGCTAAGCTATGACATGACTTTTCTGGCCATGCTGCTGACGGGGCTTTATGAGCCGGAAACAAAGGTGTCAAGCTGTAAGTGTATTGCCCATCCCTTTGAGAGTCATGAGACACGCAATAACATATTTACGGAATATGCGGCGGATATGAATGCTCTGTTTGCATATTATAAGTGCAGGGATGACTGGAAGGATGAGAGGAAGCTGCGAAAACTAATCTACGGCAGGATACTCAAGGGCAAGACAGGGAAGCTACGCAGGGAATATAATGAGAAGCTGAAGAAGATCAGCATACTGATGGAGAGCTTTTCCGAGGCAGAATCTGAGCCGGAGCCGGATATTGACAGCCTGGCGGGATTGTTCGGCAGGGTGATGGCGGAAATTGTCACTCCGAAGGAGGATGAATGGGCGGATAATCTTCGGACGCTGGGCTTTTACCTGGGAAAGTTTATTTATCTCATGGATGCCTATGAGGATGTGGAGAAGGATATCAGGAAGGGTACGGTCAATCCGCTTAAGAGCAGATATGAAAGCCCTGATTTTGAGGAGGAATGTCGGACCATACTGATGATGATGATGTCGGAATGCTGTAGGGAATTTGAAAAGCTGCCGATTCTGGAGAATGTGGAAATCCTGCGCAATATCCTGTATTCCGGTGTTTGGTGCAGGTATGAAGCAGTTCATCAAAAAAGGTGTGAGGAATAAGGTGTGATATACAATCCGTACAGTGTACTCGGTGTGAGCAGAAATGCCAGCGAGGAGGAAATTAAAAAAGCATATAAGGCCTTAAGCCGAAAGTATCATCCGGATGCCAATATCAATAATCCGAACAAGGACCAGGCTGAGGAAAAATTCAAGGAGATACAGGCGGCTTACCAACAGATAATGAAGGAAAGAACATCCGGTTACAGCGGCAGCTACAGCAACCCGGGATATGACAGCAGTGGCGGAAACACCGGTCACGGAGGTTATGGTCCCTTCGGCGGCTTCAACTTCGGCGGCTTCGGTCAGGGACAGGATACCGGCTATGAAAACGATACCTATCTCAGGGCGGCGGGAAATTATATCAGGAACGGATATTACAGGGAAGCCCGCAATACGTTGGATAGCATGAGGGAGAATGAGAGGGACGGCCGCTGGTATTATTACAGTGCCATCGCTCATTCCGGACTGGGCAACAGCATAGCAGCCCTGGAACATGCAAGAAGGGCAGCGGCAATGGAGCCGGACAATGCAAACTATCGCATGCTGGTCCAGCAGTTTGAGAGCGGCGGTAACTGGTATGAACAGCGGCAGGCGGGGTATGGTTATCCTACCTTTGTGGGTGGTAATGTCTGTATGAAGCTGTGCCTGGCTAACCTGATGTGCAATCTTTGCTGTGGTTTTGGTGGAGGATGCTGCGGCGCTATGCCTCCCATATAGCAGGAGGCATTTCCTTTATGTGGGACCGGTGCAATCAATAGGACCTGATTACCCAGCCATTCATATGCTCACCGATTTCCGGAGTGTATCCTCTGTCCAGCTCCATTGAGGCAGAGAAAACCAACTGCTGCTTCTGGGGACTGACGAAGAAACCTCCGAATTCATAGGTAACCTCGCTGTTTTCACTTACAACCAGGCTGACATCACCGTCCGTGTAGTTGATTCCGGTATCAACAATGTCAAGATTGCCTTGGAAGAAATAAACGGTTATCTTTTCTATGTTGGCATACTCCTTCAGATAATCCAGTCCGGCAGTCACTTTCTGAATTTGGGAATTCCAATCAGAATCATATTTTAGGTAAAAATCGATAGAAAGGTCCTCCTGGCTGAATACCTGTTTCATGAATTCGGTCAGGTTTTCTTCTGTAATGAGAGAATTGAAGTTACATTGGAGAACGCTGTTGAGAATATTGTCATCTCCATGTATGCTTCCCAGATAGGATTTTTCAAACTGGACATATTCTATCTCAAGTCCCGTTTCTTTTTTGAAATATTCCGGAATCAACCGGACCAGTTCCTCCAGCTGTCGGTTATCGGAAATAAAACCATTTCTGTCGGTTACGGTAATCTGCTGACCGCCGGATTCAAAGATGCCGATGAATGGAACATTGTAGCGAAATCCGTTTCCCAAAAAATCCTTATGATAGGTGTAGTCCTTCTCTCGATAGTAAATACAATCGTCGGGCTGAACATTCAAAGAGTATTTTTCGTTGAGGAATGCCGTCATTTTTGCAATCTCTTCCTCCCGTGTACGGTTATAGGCGTTGACCTCAGCCCGGTACTGAAGCTTGTAAACACCGAACTGGGAGCCGTAGACGGCAAGAATAATCAATGCCAGAATCCCGAGGGTCTTGAAAACCTTTGCTTTTGTTATGGGGAAATTTTTTTCTGAGGAAGTTCTTGTTTTATTTCTTTTCTTCTGCAATACTGTAAAGAGGATGGCAAGTATGGTAATGATGAGTAAGGGAATTGCAGAAAGCAGTGCCATGCAGAAACATACCAGCAATTCGGCGCCGTAATTCTCCGGGAAGGAGGTATGGTCGCTGAGTGCAAACAGGGCAGTGGAGGCAATATTGAGAACCCCCAGAAAAATGGCAGTAAACAGGTAATACCGGCTGCGCTTACTTCCGGTTCTTATGGTGTAGACTAACAGTCCTGTGAGGCTGAGAAAAAGCATAATATCAAAAGCCAAAATAATCATCATCGGTACCTCCGATAGGATATTGTAGTAGCTATTATAACAGTATTTGCGGAGGAATGCTATTGGAATTTTATTTTCCTTGTGATGAGTGGTCTTATATTTGGCAGTCAGGGAGGTGAGTCTGTATGCAGGAGCATGTCTATATTGCAATCGATTTGAAGTCCTTCTACGCCTCGGTGGAGTGCATGGAGCGGGGGCTGGATCCGCTGACCACAAATCTGGTGGTGGCAGATGCTTCCCGCACGGAAAAAACAATCTGCTTGGCGGTTTCTCCGTCGCTGAAGGCATATGGTATTCCCGGAAGGGCACGGCTCTTTGAGGTGGTACAGAGGGTGCGTGAGGTGAATATTGAGCGCAAAAATAAGCTCCCGGACAGAAGGCTCAAGGGCTCCTCCTTTGATTCCAGGGAGCTGGCGGCTGACCCTTCGCTGGAGGTTGACTATATCGCGGCTGTTCCCCGCATGGCTTATTACATGGAGTACAGTGCAAAAATCTATGACATCTACCTGCAGTATGTTGCGCCGGAGGACATACATGTGTACTCTGTGGATGAGGTTTTCATGGATGTGGCCGCTTACTTGAAGGTTTATGGAATGAACCCTCGGCAGCTTGCCAAGAAAATACTGCAGGACGTGTTGAAACAGACCGGCATTACTGCAACGGCGGGGATTGGTACCAATCTCTACCTCTGCAAGATTGCCATGGATATCCGGGCCAAGCATATACAGCCTGATAGTGACGGGGTTCGAATTGCAGAGCTGGATGAAATGAGTTACCGGAGAACCCTGTGGAACCACAAGCCACTGACGGATTTCTGGCGGGTTGGGCAGGGCTATGCGAAAAAACTTGCGGAGAACGGAATGTTTACCATGGGGGATGTGGCAAGGTGCTCCCTGGGAAAGGATACGGATTACCACAATGAAGATTTGCTTTATAAGCTCTTTGGCATCAATGCGGAACTCCTGATTGATCATGCCTGGGGCTGGGAACCCTGTACCATTGCTGAGATAAAGGGATATCAACCGGAGACCAACAGCATCAGCTCCGGACAGGTGCTGATGTGCCCCTATACTGCTGACAAGGCAAGGCTGATTGTGCGGGAAATGACGGATCAGCTGGTCTTGGATCTGGTGGACAAGCAGCTTGTCACGGACCAAATGGTGCTGACGCTGGGGTATGATATTGAAAATCTGACCAATCCGGAAATCAGCAGAAAATACAGCGGTGAAATTGTCACGGACCGCTATGGCAGAAGAGTTCCAAAGCATGCTCACGGCACGGCAAACCTGCCGGCAAAGACCTCTTCCTCCAGACTGATTTTAGATGCTGTGACGGAATTGTTTGATCGGATTATAGATGAGGAACTTCTGGTGCGTCGGATTACGGTTGCAGCCTGTCGTGTGGAGGACGAGGGAGCGGTCAAAGAGAAGGAAACCTTTGAACAACTGGAGCTTTTTACGGATTATGCGGTCCTGGAAGAGCAGCATATGCAGGAGAAAAAGGCCCTTGACAGGGAGCGGAAGCTGCAGCAGGCAGTCCTTGACATCAAGAAAAAGTATGGAAAAAACGCCGTCCTGAGGGGAATGAATTTAGAGGAAGGAGCCACGGCGATTCAGAGGAACAGTCAGATTGGAGGACATAGGGCATGAATGATTACGAGGATATTATCCATCTTCCCCATCCCGTCTCCAAGAAGCACCCGCAAATGTCGATGCATGACCGGGCAGCCCAGTTTGCGCCCTTTGCGGCATTGACCGGACACGGGGAAGTAATTGCTCAGACGGAGCGGCAGAAGGCGGAAAAAATGATGCGCGGAGGGATTGAGTCGGAGACGTGGGAGGCAGAATAGAGTATTAAATATTGTTACTATTCAGTGATTAGCCAAATTCAGTAAATATAAAAGGTACAGGAGTTTGT
>JBJENR010000010.1:0-5287 GCA_051880315.1 Acetatifactor sp. | reverse complement strand
ACTACCGGCTACCAGACGGCTGAAATTAATTTTGCGAAAGAATCTTGACACAATCATTTTGCGAAAGAATCTTGACACAATCGAATCTTGACACAATCAAAAAATATCACGATTATAAAAAGTCCTACTATAATATTAGACACTTGAGTGATGACCTTTGCCGGGAGCATGGTCTGTATGTCATACCTGAAACAAATCAAAAAGGAAAATCATATAAAGAATGGTTAGAAGAGAAGAAGGGAACTTCATCAAAATCAAAGCTCAAAGCTGATATTAACGAAGCCATTAAACAGGCAAATTCCTATGATGAGTTTATTTCACTCATGCAGAATAAAGGTTATGAGGTTGAAAATTCTGACTTCAATTCCTCCGGAAAATACATCAAATTCCGTCCTCATGGAGCCGAGCGATTTATCCGTGGCAGCGAGCGAACTCTGGGCAAGGATTTCACAAGAGAACGTATCCGAGAACGCATCGAGCAGAAGCCAAGGGAACGTACTTATAAAATGCTCCGTTCTGCCGGAATGCGAAAACTGATTGATACCTCCGCTGACGAAAAATTTGCTCAAAGTCCCGGCTTACAAAAATGGGCGGACAAACAAAATCTGAAAGTTGCTGCCAGAGCCTATGCAGCCTTAAATGAAAAAGGCTTTCAATCCATGGAAGAATTGGAAGAACAGATTTCTACACTTTCCCATCAATCCACTTCTTTCCGGAGCGATACCGTTGCTCTGGAGAAGCAAAGTAAGTCCTCAACCACAAGTACCTTATCATTGTACCATATTTTTGAGATAATACCTATTACTTACAACTCAATTCGCGCGATTCGTTCAGTTCGCGCTATCTTATTTACGGAGGTATTTCTCATGAACACAAAACAGAAACTTCACCAGCTCCACTTAAATGAATGGGCATCCCGTTTTGCAGAGCAGAAAGCCAGCGGTCTGACCATTCGCCAATGGTGTGACCAGAACCATTACTCAATTCATACCTACAATTACTGGAAGCATCTCCTGAAAGAAGAACTGGCCAGTCAGGTACTACCAGACATTGTTCCTTTAGCAATCCCGGAATCCTCCTCTTTTCTACAGTCTGGAGTTCCAGAATCTCCTGCTGGCACACTCAACCCGAATCTAACGAATTGCGCGATTCGCCAGGTTCGAACCACTGCAACCCTAACCATTAATGGCGTGTCCATAGAAGTTCCTTCGGATATCTCTGAAGAATTCCTTCGTACCATTATCAAGGCGGTGCGCTATGCTTAGAGATGCTGACCCTAATCACCTCGCAGGAATCTACATAGTATGTGGTTATACGGATCTTCGCTACAGCATCGACTCCCTAGCCGCCATTATTGAGCAGAAGTATCACATGAATCTGTTTGTTCCCAATACGCTCTTTCTCTTCTGCGGGAAATCCGCTTCCAAGATTAAGGGATTGCTCTGGGAAGGGGATGGATTCCTGCTTCTTTACAAGCGCGTGGAGAACGGTCACTTTTCCTGGCCCAGAAACTCCAGTGAACTCCGTTCCATGACACCGGAACAGTTTCGCTGGCTGATGTATGGTTTCTCCATCGACCCGGTCATTCGGGATGTTTGTCCAAAGCATTCTGCCTGATTTTATTGTGCAAAACAGAGAACTTTTTCCTCTGTCTGCCACACCTTTTTCAAAGTGCTATGCACAGCTTTCGAAGGCTCCAGTACTGCGTTTCTGCAGTCTTCAAAGCTCTGCATGGCATTTTTCTTTCTCTTTTCATCTCTGATTTAAGACTTCTTATTACCTCTCTTACACCCTTTCAGGCATAGGCATTTTCACGGTTTTCGGTTCCCTTCCGATTCGCTTTTTCCCTGCTTTTCTGGTATAATAATCTCTGGAAATGGAGGTGGCTTTATGTTAATTCTGTCGGAAGAACAACTGAACAATCTTAACAAGGAAGCCCTTGTCATTATTGCCGCCTCCCTGCAGGATTAGATGCAGTCCCTGCATGCCCAGCTGGACAAAGCCAATGCCCAGCTTGCTGACACAAACCGCCAGATTGAACTTCTCACCGAACAGATTCGTATCATGAATCAGCGTCAGTTTGGCCGTCATTCTGAAAGCGGCCTCATGGAAGGTCAGCTTACCTTGTTTGATTCTTTTAATGAAGCAGAATCTACTGCTGATGCGCAGCTTCCTGATCCGGATATCACCGAGGTAGTCATCTCCTCTTATCGTCGTAAAAAATCTGTAGGGAAACGGGAGGAAGATCTGGAAGGACTTCCGGCCCGCGTATTCGACCACCGTATACCCGATGATGAGCTCGCCAGACTGTTTCCCAACGGTTATAAGGAACTTCCTGTCGAAGTATATAAAAGGCTCCATATCATACCGGAAACCTTTATTGTGGACGAACATCATGTTCACGTTTATGCTTCCAAAGACAATGACGGTACCATTGTAAAAGCACCACGTCCTGTTGACCTATTCCGCAACAGTATTGCAACTCCTTCCCTGGTAGCTTCCATCCTGAATGGAAAATATAGCAATGCGCTTCCTTTGGAGCGCCAGTCAAAAGCTTATAAAAGCAACGGTATCAACCTTTCCACGAACACCATGGCTAACTGGGTGATAAAAAGTTCAGACGCTTACCTGTCCCTGCTTTATGAACGTCTGCACCAACTAATTTACCAAAACCATGTCATTCATGCAGATGAAACACCGGTAAAAGTGATGCGGATTGACAATACCAGAATAAAGAATGGGAAGAAGACCTACATGTGGGTCTATCGCAACCGTGTTACCAATCATACACATCCCATCGTTCTTTATGACTGGCAGCCTTCCCGCCGGGCAGATCACCCCAGAGAGTTTCTCAAAGATTTCTCCGGTATAGTCATAACCGATGGGTATCAGGTTTATCATAAGCTTGACAAGGAACGGGAAGACCTTTCCATAGGCGGATGCTGGATTCATGCACGCAGACCCTTCGCAGAATTCATCAAATCCATCAAAGAATCTGCGGATGGTACCATCGCACAGGAAGCATACACTATGATTACGGAAATGCTTCACATCGATAATGACTTTGATGATCTTCCTTCCGATAACCGGTTAAAGCAGCGACAGCTTATCCTGGCGGAAAAAGTTGACGCTTATTTCACATGGGTAAAACACAAATATACCCAGGTAGCCCATAACAGCACCATCGGCAAAGCCCTTGCATACAGCATTCATCAGGAGCCCTATCTTCGCTTATTTCTCACAGACGGAGATGTCCCGATGGACAACAACTCTGCTGAACAGGCCATCCGGCCATTCACCATCGGTCGCAAGAATTTCGTACTCATTGACTCATCCAATGGTGCCCGCGCAAGTGCAATCATCTACAGCCTTGTAGAAACAGCAAAAGCGAACCAGCTGAATGTGTATCAGTACTTCGAATTATTGCTTACCGAAATACCAAAGCACATGGATGATAAGAATCTTAGTTTCCTTGATGACCTGCTTCCATGGTCTCCAACTGTACAGGAAAAATGTCCAAGTCGCTTTAAGAAATCTTAAATTGTCAAAGTTCAACTCTATATCAATCAGCGATGACCCTGCAGAAATGCAGGGTTTTGCTTTGGAGTGGTACTCATAATTGAGGACTTACGAAGCAAATGCGTGAGCAGGCTCTTATTCTCAAACATGCAGAGCAGTATGCAGAGAACCGACCATACCACATGAAGTATTATAAGGCAAAGCACAAGGACGCTGTTTTTCGCAAGTATGAGTCCCAGCTCATTCTTTACGATGCTGCAAAAGAGATGTTAAAAAAAGCCGGACTCAATCCTGCCAAAGTCAATCCCGACGAGGTACGAGCCGAGTATCAATCCCTTGTCAAAGACCGTAATGCTCTATCGACAAAATACAAATCTTCCGAAGCCAAGCTGAAGGAACTGCAACAGCTCCGGGACACTCTCAACCAATACATGAATCCACCGGAACAAGTTCAAACCGTGCAAAGGCAGAAACATCAGGATATTCAATAATTATAGTAGCAAAGTTTTGAGGAACACTTTTAAGAATTCTTCATGCAACCCTCTAAAATTCGACAAGCCCTCAAAACTTTGCTTCAACATCTTCCATTTTATTAAAGCTTACTCAGTTCGTATATATCTATATACAAATTCATATTTTGCAAACCCTGCTTTTTCATAACAACGCTGTGCAGCATAATTATCACTCCATGTCTGAATAAATATGTCCTTTCCTGTTAGTGCCATTAAAGAACGCAAGACCTTTGTTCCATGACCTAATCCTTGATACTTTTCGTAAATCTCAAAATCATATATACCTACAATATCAGTTATCACAACAGAAAACTTACCAAGTATATCATTGCCATATCTTATAGTGTAATATTTTGTATATCTGTTATTTTTTCTGACAAACCCATCAGTTGCCCATATATC
Source organism: Acetatifactor sp. (assembly GCA_051880315.1). GTDB lineage: Bacteria > Bacillota > Clostridia > Lachnospirales > Lachnospiraceae > Acetatifactor. The sequence continues at coordinate 854 of JBJENR010000010.1, read as the reverse complement.
AAGAGTATTTTCTTCAAATACATATGTATCATCAACGACATTATTTTCACTATTTGAATAAAAATAATTAATATCATAGTCTGAATCTCTTTTATATCCTTGTGCAACAAGACAATTATCATACAATGTAAAATTCTTCATTTTTTGAGAAAGTCTTATACATTTTTCATCACCTTCTACACCTATATAAAAATTAAAATCTGTTGTAGGCAAATCGATACGACTTATTTCAATACCTTTATTTCTATATTGAATTTTACAACCAATACTCCTTAACCATAGCATTTCGTTATTTAATATCTTACAAAATGTATCACTCTTTATCTTTTCTTTAAAATAAAGTCTCCAAACAGTAGACAAAACCATTCTTCGTTTAGCGTTGCATTCTGAAATGGTATAATTTTTATACTTGCAGCCACCAATACAAGTCGGATATATAATACAATTCTCACATGACATTCTTTCTACTGAATGTATAGCTTGCTTCATAAAATGTAATACCTTGTTTGTATCGCTATTAATAGAAATATCCAAATCTGAAGTTTCCACAACTTCTGCCCAACACTTACAAAGCGAACCATCCGGACGAATAACTACGCTTCCTGGAAAATCCACATTGCAAAACGCTCCAATGTAATTTGGTTTTTTTAGTGAATTTGTATATTCTAATAAATCTAAGTACTCCTCATTCAACTCTTCATCAGCTAATATCATCCCCTCATAGCAAGTTGATTCTCCTCCATAGTTTTCCACTAACATGGGCTGAAAAAAAACATTTACCCCATTGTTAATAGATAATTGAAGTAGATAGTCATATAATTTAGCACACTCTGATATATTATTCTTATCTACAT
>JBJENR010000009.1:0-5308 GCA_051880315.1 Acetatifactor sp. | reverse complement strand
CAAAGAACAGACCATCGCATGTGAGTACCCGAGCCACTTCACGAATACTTTTCCTGATTTCCGGGAAATGATGAAGGGCATATCTTGTAACAACCAAATCAAAGGAATTATCTCAGCTATTGGAAATGTCAAATATCCGCTGCCACAGCCAAGATCCAAAATTTTCATTCCGGGTTTGCTTATTATAAAAATCAGCTTCTTCAAAGCTGGCTTCAAAACCCGCTCTTGTTGCTTCAATACTCATCTTTCTTATCACCTTTTATATGAATCATTCCTTTTGCGTGGCGTGCCTCAACAACGATCGTATAGACACCGCTTTCCCGGATATTTACAGTAAAATCAGTTGTTTCCTTTCCGTTTCCGCGATAAATTGTAGTTCCATCCGGTGCCTTCATTTCCATATACAAAGCCCCCTTTACTGTTTCAAAATGAATCTGAAGGACATCGCCGGTTTGTAAATCAAGTGTATGCAGGTCAGTTCCGTTCATCCTCTCAATGTCCAGCAAATAGGAATCCGGATTTTTGATACGGCTGCCTGTAAAACCTTCTTGGTTATAACACCGGAAAAACACGATAGCCGCAATGCTTAAGAACATAATAATAACAATCGAAATCTTTACTTTACTTTTCATCATGCATCCTCCCTCACATCAATTTCAACTAATGAGAATTTCTTTTTTATCTTCCAAGCAATTTTTTATAACTTAAGTCAATTGCAAATGCTCCAAGCGGGGCTGTAAATACAATTGCGAGTACAGCTACAGTCAATACGATATCTCCGCATCTAAGTCCAAGGCTTAATGGAATTCCTCCAATTGCTGCCTGAACTGTTGCCTTAGGTATATATGCCATCATGGTGAATACTCTTTCTTTAAAACTTAAGCTTGTTCCAAGAAGACAAACAAACACTCCAAGCATTCTAAGAACCAGGGCACCTACAATTACAATAAAAGCTTTCATTCCAACATAACCCAGATAATTTATATTTACAGTAGCACCAACCAAAACAAAAAGGAACACTTCTGCAGCTACCCATAGCTTGTTATATTTTGCAGATAACCTTATTGATACCTCTCCTCTATATTTCTGCAAGGCAACGCCTATAAACATAATTGCAATAAGTGCAGAGAAAGTAATTGGTGTATTCAAAGCATCCTCTATTGCCACCAGAATAAACGACCACGAAAGAATAACGAGAATCTTAATCGTATCTCTAATATGAACCTTCTCAAAGTATTTTGAAAGCATCCGGCCGCTGATTAAGCCAATCATAATGCCTAACCCTATTGATACCGGAATGTTTACAAATCGAATTACTGACACTCCATTACCCTGTATCATGCCGGTGAAAGTTGTAAACAGAACAACAACATACACATCATCAACGGAAGCTCCTGCTAAAATTAGTTGCGGAATGCCTTTATTCGTTCCATAACCTTCCTCCATCAATTTCACCATTCGCGGAACAACTACTGCAGGTGAAACAGCTGCCAGAACAGCTCCCATAATAGCCGCTTCGAGTATTGATAATCCCAACAGTTTTGGTGCAAGCAATATCATACCTATAAGTTCAAAACTTGCCGGGACAAAACACATCATAACAGCTGGTCTGCCTATCTTTTTTAGTCCTGAAATATCAAGCCTCAATCCTGCCCTTGTCAGAATAATGATTAGTGCTATCTTTCTTATTTCTGATGATATAGATAGAATCGATGCATCAATAAAGTCAAATACATGCGGTCCAAGTAAAATACCTGTAACCAACATCCCCAACAGACTTGGCAGTTTACATTTTTTACAGATCCATCCTAACGCCATACCAACCATCAAAATCAGTGCAATACTTAATAACATAAAGACCCTCCTTTATACGCAGAAAAAGCTGACACTATCTGCGTTAGTTAATCGCAGAAGTCATCAGCTTTCCTAAGCTATGAGTGCCATAGCTTATTCATTCATCTTTGCCAGCTTCGCTGCCTGGTCGGCTGCGATGCACGCATCGATAATTTCCTCGATGTCCCCGTTCATGATTTTGTCAAGCTTGTACAGAGTCAGACCGATGCGGTGGTCTGTGACACGGCCCTGGGGAAAGTTGTAGGTGCGGATTTTCTCCGAACGGTCCCCCGTACCAATCTGACTTCTGCGCAGCTCCGCCTCAGCGTCATGGCGCTGCTGCTGCTCCATATCATACAGCTTCGCCTTCAACAGTGCAAAGGCCTTTGCCTTATTCTGAATCTGGGATTTCTCTGTCTGGCTGTATACCACAATTCCCGTGGGATAATGGGTCAGACGGACCGCAGAGTCCGTGGTATTGACGCACTGTCCACCGTTTCCGGAGGCTCTCATGACGTCGATACGGATGTCCTTATCTTCAATGACAATGTCAATATCCTCGTCCACCTCGGGCATCACAGCCACACTGATGGTGGAGGTATGAATACGACCGCCGCTTTCCGTCTCCGGCACACGCTGTACACGGTGCACACCGCTCTCATACTTCATACGGGAGTAAGCGCCCTGTCCGACTATCATGAACTGTACTTCCTTCATGCCGCCGATGCCGATTTCGTCCACGTTCATGGTCTCAATCTTCCAGCGTTTTCCCTCGGCATAGTGTACATACATGCGATAAATCTCTGCCGCAAAGAGTGCTGCCTCATCTCCGCCGGCACCTGCACGGATTTCCACGATAACGTTCTTCTCATCGTTGGGGTCCTTGGGCAACAGCAGTATCTTCATCTCCTGCTCCAGCTCCTCCACGCGTTTCTTGCTGTCGCTGAGGGTTTCCTTGATCATCTCCCTCATCTCATCATCATTTTCCTCCTCCAGCATGGCCAGGGAGTCTTCGATATCCTGCTTACACTTCTTATACTCCGTATATGCGTCCACAATGGGAGTCAGATCACTCTGCTCCTTCATCAGTTTGCGAAAGCGCTCCGGATTGTTGGTCACGGTGGGCTCGTGAAGTTCCCCCATAATCTCCTCAAACCGGATTAATAAATCGTCCAATCTGTCAAACATAGCCTTTCCTTTCTATTCCAACGCAAATCCTAAAGTGCCATATACCACCCTGTCCAGATCCGCGTAATCCTTCCTGACCTGAACCTCCAGGAAGCCATTTTTCTCCATAAGCCCACTCACCGCCTGCCCCTGGTCGCAGCCTATTTCAAAGAAAAGCATACCGCCCTTCATCAGATGCTCTTTGCTCTTCCGAATTATTTCCCTGTAAAAATCAAGCCCGTCCTCTCCGCCGTCCAGTGCAGCCCTGGGCTCATGGTCCCTTACCTCCGGCATCAGGGTCTCAATGACACTGTTGCATATATAGGGAGGATTGGACACAATCACATCAAACATTCCCTCAATGTTTTCAAAGAGGTCACTCTGTACAAACACAGCCTCACTTGACAGGCGTTTTGCATTTTCCCTTGCCACCTGCAAAGCTTCACCGGAAAGGTCAGCTCCCACTCCCGTACAAGCATTGGTATAGTGCATGAGACTGATCAGAATGCAACCGGAACCGGTACACATATCCAGAATGCGCATCCCGTCATGGAGGTTCTGAAGGACCTCCTCCACCAGAATCTCCGTATCCTGCCTGGGTATCAGCACATGCTCATTGACCCGGAATTCCAGCCCCATAAAGTCTTGTACTCCGGTGAGATGCTGCAGCGGAATCCGTTGGCTTCTCTTCCTAATCAGCTCCAGGTACCTCTTTTCCTCATCCGCAGTCAACTCTCTGTCACCATGCACCAGCAAGGTATTTCTGTCCGTACCGCAGACAAGCTCCAAAAGCAGCCTGGCATCCAGTTCCCCTTCCTGAATTCCGGCGACAGTCAGAGCACCTTTTCCCTTTTCATAGGCGGCTCGGTAATTCATTCTTCCGTCTCTTCCTCCATCCAGGTCTCGTCTACATTATATCCGTAGTTGTCCAGCAGGAACTTTTTCCAGTCAAATACCGCCTCAACCGCTGCGATGGCGACCTCCGCCATCTCCTTGTCCGGCTCCTTCGTTGTCATCCTCTGAATCAGCATTCCGGGCGCAGAAATGATTCGCACCAGAATATTGTCACTGCGGCCTGCCAGACGGATAATCTCATAGGAAATCCCCGCTACCACAGGCAGTAAAAGGATACGCAGAAAAACTCTGTAAAGGGGGTTCTGTACCTGAATAAAGAAAAACAACACAATGCTGACAATCATAACAAAGAAAATAAAGCTGGTGCCACATCTCTTATGAAGTCTGGAGCTTCTCATCACATTGTGTACCGTCAGGGGACGGCCCTTTTCGATACAGTTGATGCATTTATGCTCCGCACCATGATACTGGTATAGTCTTCGTATATCCTTCATCAGGCTGATGGCACATACATACACAATAAAGATTGCAATGCGAATAGCCCCTTCAATTATTGCAAGCAAGGAAGTATTCTGCAGGGATTCCTGAAAAAGGTAGGACAAATAATAGGGAAGCACAATAAAAATTCCTACTGCCAGTGCAATGGAAAGCAGGGTAACCAATGAGGTTATCAGCTTCTCACCGGCTCCGTTGCCGGCCTTTTGGGACGTTTTTTTTGTCTCCTGTCCGGCTTCCTTTTCACTCTCAGACACTTTTTGCTCTGCCCCTTCCTCCTCATCATAAAATGAAGCAGAATAATTCAGGCACTTCATTCCCAGCGCAAAGGAGTCAATAAAGTTGACAACTCCTCTGATAAAAGGAAAATCTTTTATCTTGCTTCCGTGCAGTAATCCCTGATGATTTTCAAGTTCAACGGCAATCTCACCATTGGGCTTTCTCACAGCCACTGCATACTTCTCCTCGTTCTTCATCATGATTCCTTCCAGAACGGCCTGTCCGCCAATACCGGAATAGCATTTTCTTTTTCGTTTCATCATAATCCTTCTTCTCCGATGAAAAAAGGTTGAGATATCAGCACCTCAACCTTTCCTGCGATTCTTATTTTACGCCGTACTTCTTATTGAACTTCTCAATACGTCCATCGGCTCTTGCTGTCTTCTGCTGGCCGGTGTAGAATGCATGGCACTTGGAGCAAACTTCCACATGAATCTCCGGCTTTGTGGAACCGGTTACGAAAGTATTGCCACAGTTACAAGTTACAGTTGCCTGATAGTACTGGGGATGGATTCCTTCTTTCATTTCTTTTCACCTCTCTATATAATTACATGCTATTGTTCGTTCTCATCCGCACTGCTTATGGAACCACAAACAGCGGTATTATTGTAGCATAAGGATTGTACACTTGCAAGTCCTAATTTCAAAAACTTACATTTTTTAAAGGTGGATGGATATT
>JBJENR010000008.1:0-5309 GCA_051880315.1 Acetatifactor sp. | reverse complement strand
ATAGCCACCCTCTGCTGCTCACCGCCGGAGAGCATATTCATACGGCTGCGCTTTTTTGCACTCATACCTACCATTTCCAGAAGCTCCAGAGCCTTATCCTTTTTCTTTTTTGTGTTGGACAGATTCATGGGAAGCATGACATTTTCGAGCACAGTCAGATAAGGCAGAAGATTTCGGCCGTTGTTCTGCCACACAAACCCCACGGTATCTCTCTTGTAGAGCACCAGCTGCTTTTCGTTCATGGTAAACAGGTTACTTCCCGCAACGAAAAGAGAGCCTGCACTGGGGCGGTCCAGACCGCCGATCATATTCAGGAAGGTGGATTTACCGCTTCCGCTGTTTCCGATGATGGCTGTCAGCTCCCCTTCCTCCACTGTCAGATCCAGACCCTGAAGTGCCAGTACCTCCGTCTGCTTTGTCTTGTAAATTTTCACCAGGCCGTCGGCCTGTATCATTGTCTCCGGCATTGTACATGTCTCCTTCTAAGCTCAATTCCTACAACTGTGTCCGGGGCACTTTACGCGGGTTCCTGATTGTGCACCTGCATTCCGGCCTCCAGCTCGATAATCATATCTCCGGCGTCCATCAGTCCCACATCATGAGTTGTCATCAGAATCGTAATCCCTTCCTTGTGGGCCATCTCCTGAAAAAGCTTGGTCACCTGAGCCGCCATGGCGCTGTCCAGCTCTGCCGTAGGTTCATCCGCCAGGATGATTTTAGGCCTGTGGGCAATTGCCCTTGCAATTGCCACTCTCTGCTGTTCACCGCCGGACATCTCTGCAGGCATATGATGCATACGATTGCCCAGGCCCACCAGCTTCAGGCATTCCTCCACCCGCCTATCTCTCTCCTTACCGGCTTTGATTCCTGCCAGCCGCATGGAAAACTCTACATTTTGAAAAGCATTCATTGTGGGCATCAGCGAAACAGCCTGAAAGACAAAACCCATGTCCTTTCTTCTCAGGTTCTCCCGCTCTAAGTCTGACATATTTCCCAGAACCCTGCCATCGATGGATACCGTTCCGCTTGTGGGATTATCCAGGGCACTGATGATATTCATCAGAGTTGTCTTGCCGGAGCCGGAGCGTCCCTTTAATATCGTCAGTGTGCTCCTTGTAATCTCAACATTGATATCCTTCAGTGCCTGAAACTCCCCGCCGGGTACCGGAAATATCCGGTTCACCCCACAGACCTCAATCAAACAATTATTATCCATTATTCTTCCCCTAACTTCAGTGCCTTCGCCACATTCAACTTAAACAACAACAGAATCAGGACCACAAGACAAATCACCATAACCGCCGCAATCACGCCGTATAACCTGACCATATCCACCGTATTGACCACAAGCTTCATCGGCAGCACCTGGTTGGTAGCGGCATAGGCCTGCTGCAAAATAGGTACAAACATCCCCGACGCAAGCTTTCCGATGCCGATTCCGGCAAATACCGAAAATACGCCTGAGAATATCTGCTCGTTCATCAACATATGGAACAGCTCACCCTTATGCATACCACAGGCCCGCAGCACACCAAATACCATCTCTCTGGAACGTATGGACATAATCCAGTAAATCATATAGCCCACGGCACAGAGCAGAATTGTAACGATAAAGCCCATGGTCAGGACACCGTTGGTACCCTGCAGCAGAGGGTCATCCATGGTTTTCTGGATTTCCTCCGTTCTGTCCACATACTTGGTCAGTCGAACCCCTCTCTCCTCAAACCAGTTGTATGCGTCGGCAGAGGTATATCCCTCCTTTAAGCCAATCCATATCTGATAGGGCCTGACGCCGAGAACCTGTCTCAGCTTACTGTAATGTGCCACCACCATCAGATTCTCCGTGGTGGTGACGGTTCCGTCGGGATTGACAGTTGTAATCTCAGGGGCATATCCCGGCCAATAGCTGAAAAAGCCTACTATCTTTCCCGTGACCGTCTTCTCAGTACCTTCCTTGGTGGTGATAGGATTCTTAACCTTATAGGTGATGCTGTCGCCTTCCTTATATCCAAGCTTGGTTCTGAAGCTGTCCGAAACCAGAACTCCGTCGGCATCCACAGCCAGTGCATTCAGATACTCATAATACTGTCTGTTGTTCAGCTCATAATCCACCCGGGTAATCTCACCGAATTCTTTGGTATGGATGCCCATGACAGTCACATTCTGCCTGCTCTTATCCTTGCCTTCCACATAACCGTTTGGCTCCAACAGCACCCTGGTATACCCTTCGGCAAAGTCCATATCCCCGTATTTTGTATAATCCGGCTCCAGATAATCTCCGCTATAAGCTCCGTTTTTGTCGGCAACTGCAGTCCATACCTCCTGAAGCACGATATCCGCGCCGTCCAGATACTCCGTATTGCTGCAGGCATTCTGAAGAATTGTGCGGGCTACGGTAGCATGATACATTCCCAGGGAAATGGTAATAATCAGGAAGAGCATAATGAACTGCTGTTTTCTTCCGTTTTTTGCATTCTCCATAAAAGAAGCATAGCTTGCCGGTTTCCAGTGACGCCTGCCCAGAATGTAAATAAGCTGAATCAGATAGGGCTGTAGTCTGAGGAACAGCAGTCCAAGTCCCACAATGAACAGGGAGGAGCTGATATACAGCAACGGATCCAGTGCTTCTCCCCGAAGCACGCTTTCTCCCAGCTGATCCATATTCTTATGAAAACTATAATAGCCGTACAGGGAAATGCCCAGTAAAATCACATCCAGGAAGATTTTCTCCCACCAGCTCTTTTTCTTCAGGGCCTTCTGCTGCTTCAGCTTTACAATGGTGACACGGCTGTGTCCGATGGCCGGTATTGTCATAATGAACAGGGTTGTGACCATGGCCGCCAGGGCATAAGCCCACACCTCACCGGTAAACCTCAATTCCAATGTGTTGCTGCTGTCAAATTCCAAAAAGCTTCTGGCCGAGCCAAGGACCCTGCTGAATACCATTCCAAGAGGAATTCCAATCAGTCCCCCCGCCACTGTCAGACAGGTGCACTGATAGAGATAAAGTCTGAAAATCTGTGCGCCGGAGCTGCCTCGGCTCTTGATAACGGAAATTTCGTTTCTCTCCATATCGTACATCTGTCCGGAAATCATGAACAGAAAGGCTCCCAGCATAATCAGAACAGGAATCTGCAGAATCATAAGTGTGGTCTTGATTCTGCCCTGCTTGCTCAGATACTGCTCCAGAATCTCCCGGTAGGCAGGCTCTCCCAGGGTACTCTTGTAGGGGCTTTCCTGGGTGTAGTAATCTGTCACCCTGATTAACTCGGCAACCTGGCTTGCCTTGATATTTTCGTATTCAAACATGGGAAAATAATTGCACATGATGGTATATCTTCCGGCATTTTCCCCCGTAAACATGGTATGAAACAAATCCATGTTCATCAGACAGACTTCCTTTTTTTCCTCGAAGTCCACCTGCCAGTAAAAATCACTCTTATCCTCCTGGGTAAAGACGCCCTTGACATACAGCCGGATTGGCTTGCCCTGGGAATCCTTCAAATCCTTAAACTCCAGAACCTCTCCCACCAGTATCTTCATATTTACCATGGCGGACTGGCTTACCACCACCTCAATACAGCCATCCTCCGTCATGCCGCTCTCTGAGTACATCTCACCGCTGAGCATTTTTGCATGCTCCGGCAGACCTGAGATGGCGCCCAGCTGCACGCTCATATCGCTGCTGTCAGACCTGTTCATGGTAGAACGAAGCGTCATATTGGCCAGGTAATAGTAGAGAATGGTTTCCTTCTCCGTCACGCCAAGGTCTTTGTACATGCTCCCCATCAAATCTTCCATGCGCTTTATGATGGCACCCTGCTTATCCTTCTTGGAAACGGTGGACAGGGTATTCATCGTGGGCCATTTTCCCTGCGTTGCCGTATAGTTACGGAACTCATCGCAAAGCATTCTGTCGTATGCCGCCGTCTGATATAGGGGGAAGCTGACTACTGTTGCAATCAGTAGAATACTTCCCAGAAGAAGGCACAGATTCATCCATTTCTTGTGCCATAGCTTTTGCAACATTATTTTATACATACTTCCATTCCTTCCGTCAGGCCCTCAGCCACCCAGTAATTTGTATTGTCGGAACCACCTGCCACAAAACTCTGATACACCACTTCTCCGTCTGCCTGTTTCACCCTTACATAGGTTACGTTTCCCCGGATTTCCACAGCCTGCTTGGGCACCAGAATAACATTTTTCATGTTTCTGGTGGCAACCTTCACATTGAAATGACTTCGATTCCACCGTCCGTTGCTGCCCAGCGTACTTCCCGCGACACTGCTGATATCCTCCGGTGAAATCTTAATCAGGGCAAAGCCGTCATCACCGAGAAGATCACTGCTCACCGAATACTGATTGAGGGAAACCACATCCCCATGGATTGTCACCGGTTTATCCTCTATATCGGTATATCCTATCTCAGCAACATTTCCGTAAGTGAGAAGATTATTCTTATCCTCTACCAGAATATAGTTGGAATCCTGAGCCGCCAGCCATACGAGATTCTTATTTTTCGCAAGGAGATCTCCCTTTTTCATGGTTCCCCGCCACAGCTCATAGGTCATACTTGTAATAATACCGTCGTAGGGAGCAACGATTGTCGTGGTGGCAAAATCTGCCTTCATCTCTGCGATCAGCTCCTCCAGCTCTGCTATAGATTCTTCCTTGGCTTCTATGGTTTTTTTATTCTCTTCCGCATTTTCCTTCTTGAGCTCCGCCAGGCGTTCCCGTTCCCTATTCAGCTTTTTCTCGTTGCGGGCAAGCTCTACCTCATCCGGCACCACCCGAATTTCTGCGATGACATCTCCCTTCTTGACCTGCTGATACAGATTCACCTTCAGCTCTTCAAAATAAACCGTGCCATAGGTAACGGGATTACTGATGGCTTTCTGTACCGGATACTCAAGATAGCCCTGGGCCGAAAAGCTGTGGCTGACATCGCCGCGGCTTAAGGTGACGGTCTTGTCGGTGGTCTCAGGGGACTGATCGCTTAAGATTTTATCTCCCTCCTCTACCCCGGCCAACACCTCTATATAGCTTCCCTCCTGCATGCCGGTCTTTATCTCAGTGTATACCCTCTCTCCCTCTCTCAGCACATACACATAGGTATTGTTATCCTCTCTGGTAATTGCGCTGATAGGTATGGTAACAACGTCCCTTTTGGACTTATTCATAACCACGATTACCGCATAGCTTCCGTAGGGAATCTCCGAGGTATCCCCGGCAAGGTAAAAGGTTGTGTAGACGGCTCCGTTCTCCTCCTGCAGGCGGTTGTACTCCTCTATTTCCATGGTCTCGTA
>JBJENR010000007.1:0-1560 GCA_051880315.1 Acetatifactor sp. | reverse complement strand
CCGCCGGAGGCTTTATCTTGGAAGGAGATTGGACTCCCACCAAGACTAAATTGTCACAACTCACCACCTATAGAGGTGGGAGTCTTATCTCCTCTCAAGATAAAAATTATTTGTTTAAATCCAGTACCAGATGTCTTGGCAGACCATTTACCATGATCGGCTGGTAATCTCCCTGAATCAATGGTTTTACATAGTCAACAAAATCTTTTGTTACGTAGTTTCCTTCTTCGTTCATCCACTCTCTCGGAACCAGTTTTTCTTCGTTGGCAATACGATGTACATCGTAGATACCTGCAGAAGCCATGTACGGATCATCAGATACACGATCGATAACCACCATGTTTCCGTTGTATCCTTCATCAGCAGCTTTTACTGCAGCTCCGCCTACCATAAATGCCTCATCGATATCCACACGGGATGCCATATGGGATGCACTTCTCTGCAGAGTAGAGAATTCTACGCTTCTTGTCTTGCAGCCGATTTCAGCGCCAAGGAATCCTGCCAGATAAGCAGCTGTTCCTGTCAGCTGTTTGTGACCGAATGCATCTACGTAATCAGCACCGCCGGACAGTTCGCATACATAACGTCCATCAGCCAGTTTGATACCTTCTGAAACTGCAACAACGATGGAATGCTTGGTCTGCAGCAGTTCTTTTACTTTTGCCAGGAATGCATCGATGTCAAATGGAATCTCTGGCAAATAAATCAGATCCGGACCTTCGCACTCTTCTGTCTTAGCCAGTGCAGTTGCACCTGTCAGCCAGCCTGCATTACGTCCCATAACCTCAACAACAGTGATCATGTCCTTTTTATAGGTCAGACCCAGTGCATCACGGATGATTTCTTTTGTAGAAGCTGCAATATATTTTGCGGCACTTCCGAATCCCGGTGTGTGGTCTGTCAGTGCCAGGTCGTTATCAATTGTTTTCGGAACACCAAGGAATTTCTGTTTGTGTCCTTTTACGATTGCGTAATCAGACAATTTCTTGATGGTATCCATGGAATCATTTCCTCCGATATAAATGAAGGAATCGATTTCCAGTTTATCCAGAATTTCAAAGATTTTGTCATAAATTTCCATGTTCTCATGGATTTCCGGCAGTTTAAAACGGCAGGAACCAAGGAATGCGGATGGTGTTCTTTTCAGAAGTTCAATATCCAGATCAGAATGAATCTGTGTGGACATATCCACATATCTCTCATCCAGAAGACCCTGAATACCATTCAGCATACCATACACTTTGTCAAATCCACGCTCAATTGCGTTCTTATAAACGCCAGCCAGACTGGAGTTAATAACTGAAGTCGGTCCGCCTGACTGTCCTACAATAATATTTCTCATTTTTGCCATAATAATTTTCCTCCTTGATATTGAAATCACATTCTGTCGTTCTCGCTCAAGCTAATCGTCATTATAGCAACCTTTTTTCATTTTTGCAAGATGTTTTTGTTATTTTTCACTATTAATTTTCTGATTTTTCTTGTTTTTTGTATTTTCTCGTACAATTCAATCTGTTTTTATCCATTTGTTTTTGTCATTTTTCATTGACCTTTTGTCTA
>JBJENR010000006.1:0-5487 GCA_051880315.1 Acetatifactor sp. | reverse complement strand
TTGTATCGTTCTGGTCAAGATTCCATACATCCATGGCAAGAGGATTCACATAGTTGTCCGTGTAAGTGGACATATTGATGACCGTGCCGCCATAGGTTGTCGCAATATCAAAGTATTCGTTCATGGGGTCTATAATTATGATTTCATCATCGGTGGAAAGAAATACCTGCCCCATCGCAGCTTTACAGAAGAAGGATTTTCCTGAACCCGGTACACCGAATACAAATCCATTTCCGTTAATCAGCTTCTTTCGGTTTCCGATGTTGATATTCTTGCTTACCTGATTGATACCATAATAAACACCACCTTCATCATTCAGCTCCTGCACATTAAATGGCATAAGCACCGCAAGGGACTGTGTGAGCATGGTTCTCATGGTTTCCACCTGTCTTACACCAATCGGAAGTGCTGTATTGAGTGCTTCCCTCTGTTTCAGATAATGCACATCAATGGTACAGCTGTTTCTCTTTCCAATGGTTTCAACTGTTTCCGTGATACTCTCAAGCTCTTTCTTGGAATCTGCCATAAGAATGATAGTCACACCCACATAGAACAGGCACTGGTCATTTTCACGTACATCATCCATGATTGCCTCAATCTCCTTTTTCTCCGTTCTCTTTGCATAAGAGATTTCAGAAGAAAAGTCATTGTTCTTGTTGCGGACTCTCTGCTGTTTGATAATGTCAGATTCAATACCGAGGTATTTCTTCTGTAATGTCTTGGTTGTCAAATCCTTTGGCACAGGTACTACATCAATACTTGTAATGGAGTGCACAGGTAATGAAGTAATCTCATTCAAAAACCTGTCTGACAAGCTGCTTGGATACTTCTTGATGAAAAGTGCCTTACAGAACTTGCTCTCATCCTCAAAGCTGTCCGGGAAGAACTTAATCATCCCATTGCAGAGGTCATTCTTAAAGTCAGCTCCCACCTTCTTTGCCTTCTTAATATCAAAGTCAAAATCTTCCTCATTTCCTAAATGGTAAAAATCATGGAGAATCTTAAGTCTCTGATTACCGGTAAGAGGAACAATCTCTGTTCCAAGCTCATTAAATGCCTTGTGAATGGTGGCTTCCAGTGTGGCAAACTGTGCCTTTGCCTCTTCAAAATTCTTACGCTCAATGGTAAGGGTAAGGTATCTCTCCTGTTCAATCCCCTGTCTGCCGTCCAGAATCTTCTCCTCAATGATGTCGTTGTATGCCTGACGATACTCGTCAAAGCCGTCATCCTTCTTTGGGAACATGACCTTTTCCCGAAGCTCTGTCATATTCTTATTCTTGTTATTGACCGTAATCTTGTAATTACAGTCAAGCGAATTGAGAAACTTGCAGTATCTCTCAAAGATATCTATCTGCTCATCCTCATTGGTAGTAGTGTAATTGATATCCTGAAACAGATAACATTTACTGTAACGGTTCCTTGCCACCTCGAAGATACCATTTTCCGCTACTGCCATAATCTCAATTGTTTCCTGTATGGATTTAGGGGATTTGTAAAGTGGTTCACTTGCTTTTTTCAATTCCTTAAACCCATCTGTAAATAAACCCATTTGTTTGTCCTCCTTATTTCTGAGGCACCGCCGGAGCAATCCGGCTGATGCCAAAATCACTCCGACCAAACAGGTCAGATATTATTTCTTAGTTACATTATTGATAAGTGGTGCAAGGTAACCCAGTTTATAGGCAACTGCGGCACCGATAAGCAACACAAAAAATACCACGCAGATGATAAGCATTCTCATCATTTTCTTCTTACTTGCTTCAAACTCTGCCTGATTGTTCTTCTTTTTATCCGTATCATTTACATCTGAGACTGATACATCTGCTTTGCCTGAAGCACCAAACATTTTCCCCTTTCCCTTTGCTTTCACAGCGTTTGCCTGTTCCAGCTCATATGCCTTAATTGCAGGCTCGCCCTCCGTTGAGACATAGGTCAGTGCCCTGTTTCCAAACATATAATGAAATTTCTTTCCCATCACTTCATAGAAACTCATCCCGTTATAGGAATAGAACCCGCCAAGTGCAATCGGTGCTATAACCGGGATAGCTACATATGCAGCTCCCGTAAGTCCAATAAACGGATAAAGAAGATAAACAAGACCTCCGCCTATCACAACACTTGCAATCGAAAAAATCAGCTGCTTGGCTGTAAGCCCCATAGCAACTGATTCCTGATAACGGTCAATATCTTTGTTGATTTCAATTACCAATTTTCTCACCTCGTTTCATTCTTCTGCTTGTTTTCTGTTACAATTCCTTTGTTCTTCTCATACATTGCAAGTCCATCCGGACAAAGTTCTCTAAGTTTATCCGGATTAAACATATACAACGGATATTCACAGTAACCGCTTCTCTTAACAAAACCTGTAAATGTTCCAAGTTCGTTGTCTGCAATAAAGGTTTCTGCATCCTTCATCACATTTACTTCTTCGTTCATGCCATAACCTCCTACAGTCCAAATGCCTTGCTTGTCAGACTCTGTGCTCCTTTTACACTTCCCACTGTAAGTGCAATGGTAAATGTCATTTCGCAAAGATAGATAAGCGTTTTTGCCCAGTCCGCATAATCTGCAGTAAATGTCGGCAGCCCCGCATTGATAAAGGCATTGCAGACAATTATGGCTAGTGCCATTGTTACCGCCTCAAATGTCACAGACAGGAAGTATTTACAGTATGCAGATACTGTGTGGTTCACCGTTCTGTTACCACCCATTGTCGAAAATGCAATGGAACCCATAGGAACAATAATCAGTAATCTTAGGAATCTGAAATATACGGTGTATATCATAAAGAAACCACAGATAATAATGATGATGGAAAGAAGTGCTGCAAGTATCAGCATGATAAGACTCTCTCCAAAGCCAAGATCTTTGATGATATCTGCCTGTGTGCTGTCAATCGTAAGTGTTGTATAGCTTCCTGCCGATAGCAGATTAACCAGATTTCCTATGGATGTGAAAAATGCCTTCATAATCGTGACATTGTTTGCAACAAACCACTCCGCAAGTCCCAGTCGAATCAGCAAACGAAGGATTACTTCAAACCTCATCTCTTCCCTGATATCAATACTTTCACTACAAAAGCCTATGACAAAGAACAGTACTACAAGTGAAGAGCCAACAGCAACAAATATCGGTTCAATGCCGGCGATAACCGCCCATGGACCTCCACCTTTGAAGTTCACGGGCGATTGACCTAACATAGAAAATACCAGCGATATCTGATTGTTCCAAAATCCAAATACCATTTCGAGAAGAGCAAGGATCTGATCTCCAAGATTAAAAATATCCATTCTTTCTCACCTCGCTTCTTTGCTTTTCCTAGAAACCTAAGAATGTTAATACTGTTGAAATACCAGCCATCATGACTCCGGCTACAATACCCTTAAGAGCAGAGTTCATAGTTGAGGAATCCTGCTGCTGATATGCCTGTGCAAACTCCATGACATTCTTCGCCAGAATAATTACACCGACTGCACCGATTACTGCAATTACAAGTGTCTTTAAGTTATCAAGTGGCTGTGTTACTGCCGATGTGTCCGTTGCGGCAAAACATGTGCTTGTCATAAGCATTGCTCCGGTTACGGAACCTGCCACAGCAGGTAATACCTTTTTCTTCATGTTCTTAAAAAATCCCTTCATTCCTTTTTCCTCCATATTGGTTGTATTTGTGGTTACTGCCACATCAGTTGTCATTGTTAAATTGCTTTCATTCTGTCTCATGCTTTCAATCTCCTTTTTTGATTTACCCAACCGGGATATCCGGTCAGGCACTTAGTTTGTATCTGAACGGGATATCCCCGGTTGTGAAATTCAGTCAGGCTTTCCCTGACACGGTATTGCGACAACCACCTCCTTAAAAAAAGCACCAACCTGTTTAGGCTGATGCTTTCTCATAATCTTCCCTTACCTGTCTCATCTCTTCGACTTCGACATCCGGATAGAAATATTCCAATATTTTATTTTCAGGCACTCCGACAATCATTGCCTTCTGTGCCTCCTCCTGCTGTTCGTCAGTAAACTCCCACTGAGCCATTCTTCTAAGAATCGTATCTTTGCCATCGATCTTAGGAAGTTCCTTTCTTTTATTCGTTGTCTCTGATTCTTCGGAATACTCAAGCTCCTGCCCCTGCTCTGCATTGAAACGGTCTATTTGCTCCTGTTCATCAAGCATCTGGAATCTCCAGCCAAGCTCCTTATCTCCAATCATCATGAATTCCTCATAAGTCAGCTTATCAATATAGACATTCTCGCCTTTTTCTTTCAGCTGCTTATAGTGCTCCAAAGCTTTCTGGGATAAAATCTCGTAAGGCGGACCAATGACCTCATTATTACTGCTCATATGGTGTACATAAGGCTTTCCACCTCCATCTGCTGTCTGTTTGAACATCGGATGGGCAAATGGAATATACTTGTTATCCATAATCGGGTCAAAACCACGTATAAAGATAATACATTTCTTGTTATCCAGCTTTCTCACTTCATCCGGTGTAAACAGTTCCCTGCCAAGCACATCATAATTTCTTGAAGAGCTTCCCTGTCTTCCTTTCGTTTCTCCGCTTGATTTCTTATCAATCGTGCCTTTTCCAAGCAGCTCCGAAACATACTTATGCGTTGACTGCTCATTGCCGCCAAGATAGATGAAAGTGTCGCAATTCCCCGGAACGGTTTCCCAGGTATCCTTAAACAATGCCTTTAGCTGTGCAAAGTTCTGGATAATGATAATACTGGAAATCTCACGGCTTCGCATTGTCGATAACAACGAACAATAGTCATCGGGCAATGCGACATTGGCGAACTCGTCCAGCATAAAAGTCACATGAATCGGGAGTCTGCCACCGCAGTTAAAGTCTGCCTGATAATAAAGCTCCTGAAAAATCTGTGTATATAACATTCCGATAATGAAGTTATAAGATTTATCACTGTCCGGTATGACACAGAATAAAGCTGTCTTTGTTTCTCCGTCTCCGTTTACACCAATTCCGATATCTGCAAGGTTCAGCTCATCCTTTGACAACAGGCGAAGCACCTGCTTATTTTCCAAGAACGCAAGTCTTGAGTTAGCACTGATAATAATGGAACGGACAGTATCTCCCGCACCACGCATACATTTGTTGTACTGCTTGACTGCCGGATGGTTTGGTCCGAGAGGATTATTCTCTTCAAGGAATTTCATTCTGACATCAAGATGTGATGGTTTGCCCTGCTGTGTTACCTCGGCTTCTCCCAAAAGCTGAAGAACTGTCTCAAAGTTTCTGCGGCTTGGCTTCTCCTCTAACCACACATAATAGAAAATTGCCTGTAAAAACAGTCCTTCCGCTTTCTCCCAGAATGGATCTGAGGGAGTGCTTCCCTTTGGTGTGGTATTGGCAATCAGGTTCGTGATAAGCTTCACAATATCCGTTTCCTCACGGATATAGGAAAACGGATTGTAACAGTCAGACTTATCCATTTCCAGCAGATTGATAACCTTCACATTGTAGCCGTTGT
>JBJENR010000005.1:0-1614 GCA_051880315.1 Acetatifactor sp. | reverse complement strand
CAGAGTTGAAAGGTAAATTTATCTTATAGCCCGCCAAAAGCATGATAATGCATGTTTGCACAATTCTTTCTACATTTTGACGAATTATCCACATCGCCTGCCTGCAGAAATCCCTGTGGCAAAATTCTGTTTATTTTTTTGCATTTTCTCTTGGCAGGCATCACCTTCTTTGCTATAATTATCTCAGTTTAGAACTGAGTCATTCAGTTGAGCTGGTATATCTTCTGTTTCTGTTAGTTGCCGTCCAAAGCTGGCTAACAGTTCAGAAGATATATTTTTTTGTGTTTTCTTTATCTCGTTTTTCTTTAGGAAAAAATACTCATAAAGCTGTTTCATGAAATCTGAGATTTGTTCCAGCAGATAATGATTCTTCTGCGCTCTTTCATTCCAGCTGCAGGCATGCTCTATATTTCCCTGCCAATGCTTTTGACGGTTAAATCCCTGGTTCTCTATTTTCCATCTGCTTCGTCCGGCTCTGACCAGCTTCTGCACATTTTTATCAGTGATTTCAATGCTCGTTATCCAGCCAAACTCTGTTGTGACAGTTTCTCCTTTTTTTATCCTCGTCTCCTTGTATTTAAGGACATTTACATTCCTATCCCTGAATATAACTCCATTGATATACTCTGTGGCGCCGCATCTGTTCTTCTCGGGAATTGCCTTATATTCCTGTTCAATCAAAGGTGCACAGCCCTCCTTATAACGGATGATATATTCCCATTTATTAGCCTTGCAGATTTTCATTACTTTTTCGCTGACATACAGACCATCCGCAACAATACAGATCGGCAGTCTCGGAAAACGCTTCTTTATCCTGGCTGCAAGCCTCACAAATGCTTTGCTTTCGCAGTCCTGCTTGATTTCTTCTTCACTCAGCTTTTTTTCGTTGTATCCCGTGGAATTCTCAATCGGTTCTGTCGCCATGCTGCATACAAGATTATTTCCAAAATATATTTTTGCCTCAAGAACACTCCGATGATACTTTATATATTCGTTTTCCTTTCCTTTGTTGTAACAACGGCTTAAATAGCTTTCATTCTTTTTCACATTTCCTTCATCCAGTTCGGAACCGTCCACAAGAACAAGCCACTTTCCAAGAACCTTTGCATCATCAAAGGTCTTTCTGCGTATCATCTTATTCACAATATCTGACTGTATTTCTTCCAGCTCTGACACTTCCAGTCTTTCCAGAAATTCATTGACAGTTACTCCATGCGGCAGGTACTGCATGGAATCACTTTCCATGAAGCGGTAAAGGTTCTTTACAACAGTATCATCATTGAAATTCCTTGTCATTCCCTGCATACTGGAAATCCCTGCAATACCTTTATAATACACGGTTCCCAACATAACTTTGCTACTGTAATCAATGTAACTGCTATGCCTTGGGTCTTTTATCTGTCCAAATTTCAAAAACAACTCCGGATAAAATTTGTGTTGGATCTTATTGCACTCTACAACCGGATTCTTTTCTAATCTTTTAGCGATTCTTTCGTGTTCTCTGCTCATGCGGACTCCTTTGCGACAAAGTTTTTCTTTTATTTTACCCTGTCTGCTCAAAGTCCGCAGTAAAAAAGCTAATTCATTGCGAAAAATATTTACCTTTCACTACTG
>JBJENR010000004.1:0-27877 GCA_051880315.1 Acetatifactor sp. | reverse complement strand
ATGACGAGATGGTAGGAAATGATGTCATCATGGACTACAGGAGCGGCTTTCCGGTTCCGCAGTCTGTTGTGGGAGTAGACTGGAAAAAGTATGATAATGCCAAGGAAAGGTACCACAAACAGGCTGGAGAAGCTTCGGGAGGAATGCGACAAGATAGAGGCATATGTCGAAAGCATAGAGGACAGCTTGATGAGAAGGATATTCCGGATGTACTACATAGACGGGATAAGTCAGAAAAAAGTAGCAGAAGCTGTACATATGAGCCAGTCAGTAGTATCAAAGAAGATAACAATTTTTTTCGAAAATTAAAAATATTGCGCAATATGCTATATAATAAAGACAGTTATCATTATTATCCTCAGGAGCAGAACAATAAAATGAAAAACAGTGCCGGAGCCACGTCGGACGCCTATGAAAAGATGGCGAATACTGTGGAAATATCACAGCAGAAGCTGAGCAATGCTTTTTTCAATCTGAAAGTAGCTGTTGGTAATGAAATACAGGACCAGATCAACGGAATCTATGACGCAGGAACGGATTTGCTGACATGGGCCTCAGAGTTTATTCAGGAAAATCAATGGTTAATTCCTATAATTGAGAGCCTTGTTTTGACTTTGGGATAGTCCCGACGAAAGCTATAACTCTGCATACACAAGCATTTCAAATCAGATCGGTCTGTTCAAAGAGATAAAAATGGAAAGCTCTGGCAAAGGTCTCGTTCAGCTCCTCAATCTTCTCCTCGCTTCCATTGACAATTTCCTGCAGAATTGCCGCCGACTGCTCCGAACCGTCCGACAGCTGCTCCAGAAGCCCCTTATCCACACCAAGCTCCATTGCCATGCGCATATTGTCCGCATATAGGATATGTTGTAACGCTTGATGACAATATATATTTCGTGACAGGAGATACTGATGCTAACGAAGACAATGTAAACGTTAAGTGTGATGTCCTGTTTGTGCCTTGTGGCGGAAAGTATACTTTTGATGCCGAAGAAGCAGCTGAATTTACGCATAGAATTAAACCTCGAAAGGTTATTCCAACACATTATACAGATGTGGCTGGAGAATCTGAAATTGGAGAGATATTCAAAAGTGCAATACGGAAGTTGATACAGAATATAGAGGTTGAACTAATGCTATAAGATTGATTAATTTTTGTTCAAAGAAATCAACAATACCCAATTTATGGATTTCTTTTAGTAAGTATAGTATCCAGGCAAGCATGATAACACCTCTCGGTAAAGTATCTGCAGGGAGGCGGAAAATATGCGCAATATCGCTGTTATTTTTTGTGCCTGCGGTATTCCTGGGGTGTCAGTCCCACAGCTTTTTTGAACTGTCGATTAAAGTTAGACAGATTGTTATACCCGCTCTGAAGAGCAATTTCGGATACGGACAGAGTGGTAGAAATCAGTTTATCGCAGACATTGTTAATTCTGTATTGTGTCAGATAGTCTATGGCACCGATTCCCACTGCTTTTTTAAAACAGAACATGAAATAGCTTTTGCTGAGATGGAGCAGGGTTGCCAGCTGCTCCACTTTAATCTCTTCGGCAAAATGTGTCTGTATATATTCCAGTGCAGGGCGTATCAGGGCACTGTAACTGATACTTTCCTCTTTTTTTACCAATTCCTGGGTGTCATCCAGAAGCCAGAAGAAACGTAACAGTTCGCTTTTCAGCAACAGGTCGTAATGTGGGGTGTTGAGCTTGGCGCAATCGATAATCTTGCGAGCGCAGGTGCGGAATTCTTCGATGTTTGGAAGCTCACGGGGAATCAGACTGCGGATTTTCGCCGCTCCGCTTACAAGGGGGCGGATACATTCTACCGTGCATCTGTCGCTGCCTGAGCTTCCCAGAAGGCTTGGATGAAATACAAAAGCATCATAGACCAGTGGCTTGTCCTTTAGCGGATACACGGCATGCAGCATATCCGGCGGAAGAATCAGTATATCTCCCTGGGATAAGATGCAGCGTTCGTCCTCAAAGAGAAACTCGCCGTTTCCCTCTACAACATAATTCAGCTCAAATTCGGAATGCCAGTGCATCGGTACATTGATAAATGCATCGGGAATGCGGCATTCGTAGTATCCGTATGGCACAAAAGCGGTGCCATGTTGTCTTTTTTCTTTGGATTGCCTTAGCTGTGCACTGTTCATCATGTCAGATATCACTCCCCGGGTATTCCGTATTCATTGCTCATGTTGCAATATATCAGTATTCGTTGCTCAAGACTATTCTAGAGATTAAAAAAATAGGATAGTATCACTATAGCATAGAATATGAGTAGAAAACAAGTCGTAAAAATAGTATTCTATCAATAGAATCACTGATGCAGGACGTAAAACAGAGAAGAATGGAGGAAACATATGGAATTTGTGAATGACAATGGAGCTTTGGTGTTTTATACGCATGGGGAGATGTGCCGCATAGAAGCATGGGGAAAGGATTCCCTGCGAGTGCGTTCCACAATGCTGGGACGGTTTTCCGGCAATGACTGGGCACTGACGGAGGAGTATGTGAAGCCGGAGACCCAGATTATTTTTGGCACGGAAAGCTACTGGGATGGCAACGGGGAGCCCGAATGGAAGAACAATGCGACGATAATTAATGGCAGAATCAAGGCTGTCGTAAACTTTGTAGGCATTATTTCCTTCTACCGTGATGATAAGCTGATTCTGCGCGAATACTTCCGCGCCTATACCGGCACCATTTCAAGGGAGAGCAGATGCCTGAAGGTAATCAATCGTGAGTGGAAGGGCATCATCGGCGGCAGTGAGTACTCGTTGAATGTGAAATTTGAGAGCAATGAGGGGGAAAAGATTTTCGGAATGGGACAGTATCAACAGTCCTGCATGGAATTAAAGGGCTGTGTGTTGGAGCTGGCACAGCGTAATTCCCAGATTTCCGTTCCCTTTGCCGTATCAAACCTGGGTTATGGCTTTTTGTGGAACAATCCCGCGGTAGGACATGTTACCTTTGGAAAAAACTATACAGAGTGGGTTGCCCGTTCTACCAGAGAGATGGATTACTGGATTACTGCTGCAGACGGTCCCAGACAGATTCTGGAGAACTACACGGCTGTCACCGGTCATGCGGACATGTTTCCCGAGGATTTGATGGGGCTATGGCAGTGTAAGCTTCGCTACAGAACACAGGATGAGGTACTTACCGTGGCACGTCAATATCAGAAGGAGGGCATCAGGATTGACCAGATTGTCATAGACTTTTTCCATTGGACGGTGCAGGGAGACTGGAAATTTGACAGCAAGTATTGGCCGGATCCCAAGGCCATGGTGGATGAATTACACTCCATGGGGATAAAAGTGATTGTTTCCGTCTGGCCCTCCGTGGACAGAAAGAGTGAAAACTTTGGACCGATGATGGAGAAGGGGCTTCTGATTAAGACGGAGAGAGGCGCAGCGCAGACCTATGACTATCAGGGTGACTGTGTGGAGATTGACCCCTTCAATCCGGAAACCAGAAAATATGTATGGGAAGTATGCAAAAAGAATTATTATGACCTTGGAATTGATGCCTTCTGGCTGGACAATTCGGAGCCAGACTACGGGGTGTATGATTTTGAAAATTATCGTTACTGTGACGGTCCTGCACTTTCTCTCAGCAATATCTATCCCCAGATGTACAGCCGTGTATTTTACGATGAGATGTGTCAGCTTGGCAAGCCCGTTGTCAACCTGCTGCGTTGTGCATGGGCGGGTTCTCAGAAATACGGCAATGTGGTATGGTCAGGGGACGTGCCCAGTACCTTTGAGGCTTTTGCAGACCAGCTGCAGTGTGGCCTGAATATGGGACTTGCGGGAATTCCCTGGTGGACTACGGATATCGGTGGGTTTATGACAGATGATGTGAATGATCCTGATTTCAGACAGCTTCTGATTCGCTGGTATCAGTTTGCGGTATATTCCGCTGTTCTCCGCATGCACGGAGATCGCGGACCTTATAACATTCCGCCTTTGGATGACAGGGACTGGGGAGGCGGATATCTTCACACCGGTCAGCCCAACGAGCTTTGGAGCTATGGGGAAGAGAATTACAAAATCATGAAGAAATATTACGAGATTCGTATGGAGATGCATGATTATATTGCAGGGTTGTTTGAAGAAGCACATATCAATGGTTCTCCTCTGATTCGTGCTATGTTTTATGAGTTCCCGGAAGATGAAAAGTGCTGGGATTTGCAGGACCAGTACATGTTTGGTGAGAGGTATCTGGTAGCACCCATTTTTCATCTGAATCAGTTTGAACGGGAAGTGTATCTTCCTGCGGGTCAGTGGAAGCTTACTTCAACAGGTGAAGTATATAGCGGCAGCTGCAGTGTGATGGTAGATGCACCCATTGAATATATGCCGGTATTTGAACGCATCTGAATGGGATAATGGGACGGAAATCAGCAGATAGATTCATTATTTTCGGAGCGCGAAGTCGCCGGTAATACAGAGGCTCCTACCTTTTGCATAAGAGCCTCTTGGAGCACCTGTGAAAAATTAATGTTCATAGCGATGGCGGCTTCGTTGAGCCATTCAGGTATACTCAAAGTTTTCTTGATTGCTCTGCTGTTAAAACGCTTATTATACTCCAGTGTGTCGCAGGAGACAAAGTTCACAAATTGGCTGTCTGAAATTGTTATATCAGATGCTTTGGATGGAACAGGAATCGAACGTGAATCATGTTCATAGCCGTATAGAACAAGGGCAAGAGCGTCTTCTGCCATAAACAAGGCATCAGCCAAATTGTCACCACAGGTAAAGCAGCCTTCTAAGTCAGGAAACAGAACAGAATAGCCTCCGTCTTCTTCGGGTGTAAATATTGCAGGATATGCGTATTTAGCCATAATAAAATCTCCTTTTAAAATATATAGACAGATAGGAGGATACTTATTCAATCCCCGCCGCCTTCAGTATTGAATTGGCAGTACCGGTCTTGATTTCCTCCTTGTGCCTGGGAACTGCGAATTGTTTATTGGTAATGGGACTGAACCAGATATCATGATTACTGCCATGTCGGATGAGATTACAACCGTTTTTCTTAAGTATTTTAGTTAACTCACCGTTCTTCATTTGTTCTCCTTTATTATATAATAATATACGTAATATTACGTGTCAATATGCAAATACGTAATATTACGTATTTGCTATTGCTTTCCTTCCCGGTTCGTTTGTGATACCGTGATGGAAGAAAACAGAAGCTTATCTATATCAATTGAATTTTGCAGGGAGTCTTTCGAGACATCAAGAATGATAGAGTCATTTCGAAAATTAATGTATATTTAGAATCGCAAACAAATATTGCATTAAAAACAGGATAACCATTTCTAAAGAAAAAGTCAAGGTAAATGAATAGTCGAATCACGTAACCAAGCAGAGCGGAACGTAGCAGAGAGATATATTGCTGAGAGAAATCACCAGAAAGACATGGCGAAGGGGAAATAGTATGAGAATAACCATATACAATGAATACAGACATGAGCGGGAAGACGAGAGAATCAGAGCGGTATACCCGGAGGGAATCCATGCCTGTCTGGCTTCCTTTTTGAAGCAGAATGAAGGGATTGAGGTCTGCCATATTGCAACCTTTGATATGCCGGAGCATGGATTAAGCGAAGCAGTGCTGGATGATACGGATGTACTGGTGTTTTGGAGTCATATGTTACAGGAGGAATTCTCCGATGAGGTAGCACAAAGAGTACAAAAGCATGTACATGGTGGAATGGGTCTGGTGGCACTGCATTCCGCGCATTACAGCAAGGTAATGCGGCGCCTGCTGGGCACGACAATGACCTTAAGATGGCACCACGGAGAGAGGGAGAGGCTGGTGGTGACTGCGCCGAACCATCCCATTGCCAGGGGGATTCCGGAGCGCTTTGACCTGAGGAAGGAAGAAATGTACGGCGAATATTTTGATATACCAAGGCCTGACGATGTGGTATTCATGGGCTGGTTTTCCGGTGGAGAGGTATTCCGCAGCGGTGTGACCTTTACGAGAGGCATGGGACGGATATTCTATTTCCAGCCGGGGCATGAGGAATATCCTATTTACGAGAATCCCGTGATACAAAGGATCATCACCAATGCTGTATGCTGGTGTGGAAATCAGGAGCCTCCGGAGGATGGTATCAATCCTAAGAATGTAAGGCGTGTACCGGAAAATCGGGAAGTCAGAAGGGAGGCAAAACTGTCTGTCTTTTTTGACCATATCATGGAAGCGGAGGAGCAGTGCGGTAAGTCCCTGCCACAGATTCTGCACAGTGTGAGACAAGCAGGTGTCACCGGACTGGAGATGCGACTGTCCCATTTATTGGAGAAGGAGCAGCAAATCGCGGGCCTTCTTTCGGAAAACGACCTGCAGATTTCCTGTATCTATGAAATGTATGACTGGGCTTTGCATCCGGATTACACAGAAGCTTTGCTTCAGGTGGATAAGGCAAAGCAGTTTGGTGCAAAGGTGATTCTGGTGGTGCCGGGCTTTCTGCCGGAGGCAGAGGCAAAAAAGCTTCGGGGGCTTTCCGGCAGAACAGAGATTTGGCAGTTCATGGAGGAAAATCCCTATGTACAGAACATCAGGAATGAAATGAATAAGTTGGTTAACTATGCAGGGGAACAGGGAATCATTGTTACGCTGGAGGATTTTGACGGATTTGAGGCACCATTTTCCAGAATGGAAGAACTATACTATTACATGAAACGGGTGCCCGGTCTTAAGTACACACTTGATATGGGGAATTTCGCGTACAGCGATGAGGATGTTATGGATGCCTACAGCCTGTTGCAGGAATATGTGGTGCATGTGCACTGCAAGGATAGGGGAGAGGAGCCGGGTCATCAGAAGAAATACAACAAAGGCCTTGCGACGGTACCGGTGGGAAAGGGATACCTGCCCATTCGTGAATTGCAGCAGCTTATCCTGACCAAGGGCTATCAGGGGTACTTTGCAATCGAGCATTTCGGGGCGGATGACCAATATGGATTCCTGCTGGAATCAGCGGCTTATTTTAGGTGCAATAATTTTTTGATTTCTTGAAATAAATACAATATCCAGGCAAGCATAAAACACCTCCCGATATAAGGATATGCCGAGGAGGTGTTTTTTATGCACAGAACGGTCACCCTATCTGTGCGGAGGATTAATTTCGTTGTTTTAGTTCTTTTATGGTATGGTACAACTCTGTGTATTCAGCATAGGTAATGCTCTTTTGAGGAATACAGATTCGTTTGTCTGTAAAAGAGATTTCCACTACCTTATGTTTTGAGAAAAAGAGGATTACACCCAGAACAAGACAAATCACTGCCAACAGATTGACGGTGGTGTTCATCCAGTCCGGAAGGGTAATGGCTTGTCCTATCCATTGCAAAAAACGGTTGGCATTATCTAACAGTTCACTCAGCTTGTCAAGAAATAGTTTTGCACCTTCCATAAGTACACCACTGATGATGAAAAGCAGTGTCTTTCGATAGGAGCGCTGACTCAGATATCCCATTCCCAGAAAATTGCGGGGGAGAGCAGTATCGCTTATCCCTTTGTTGGAGTAGAACTCCTGTTGCCTTAAGTAGAGAAACTTTCCGGAGAAGACGATTCTGTCGGACCAGACTTAAATATCGCACTTTCTTTTCTCTGTCACCGGCAGGTGACAGAGCGGTGCATTTACCGGCTGCGGCATTGAGACCCCCTGGCGGCTGCCGCAGTTGGGGCAAAAACAGGATGAATCATTTATGGGGTTTCCACAGTTGCAGCAGAACATTTTGCATCCTTTCCCTTTGCAGCGTCCTTGGCACGACGAATCTGCTTCTGAAAATCTTTTACGGCGGACAGTCCGATAATCTGGGCGTTAAAGCGAATGCTTCCACCGGCGTACTCTATTTCAAAAAATGTATTTCGGTTCAGTAAATACCGGATAATCAGTCTAAGAATCGCAATAACATCAACGCCCAGAGCACACAACACATACTCTTCATTACCAGCTTTTATCGACCATACAAGACAAAATAAAAAAAGCAACAATGGAATCACAATCCATATAATCGAAGCAAGAATCCCCAGGGGCTTGGAGTAAAGGAATCCGGTACCCGTAATGTCTTCCAAATCCACGATTTTTTCACTTTTTTTCTGCTGGAGCTGTTTCCCGTTTCCGGTATAGAAAGTACCCTGAAAATAGATTCTTTTATCGGTCAGCAGAGCATGGCATTTCTTCACCTTTCTGTGTAGGATATTCTCCAGGTAGCCGTTGCCGAGGGTTCCCAGCAACTGTTCCTCCGGGTCAATAAAAATGTTGCTGTAGTCGGAGGGGTTCATATAACTGATCTCTTCATTCAGTTGCGGGGTTGGAACGACAGCTCCGGCTGCACTGCTTTGGCTGCCTATTTCAGAAACAGGTTTGCCACAGGCTGTGCAGAAGCTCGCATTTTCTTCTACTTTGGTACCACAATTGTCACAATACATACAGTGTCCTCTCTTTCGTATTTTTAAATTAGGTATATTATAGCCCAAATTGTTCTATAATGCAATAGAACATATTGTTCTCGCTATATTTATAATTGGTGAGAAAATGAGAAAATATGAACGACTTAGAAATTTAAGAGAAGATGCAGACATGACCCAGGCACAGGTGGGAGAGTACCTGCATATTTCCCAGCGTGCTTATGCCCATTATGAAGGCGGAACCAGAGATATCCCGATTGAAATTCTGATACAACTGGCAGACCTTTATCAGGTGAATATAGACTTCCTGCTGAACAGGACAGACCAAAAGGATATGCTTCCTTACCCGGGCACCCGGTAAAGCTATTGTCCTACCCCCGTTTCCGTTATATAATGGGTGTACCTCTATAAAAATTGCGTGTCTGTCATCAGACATACCAATCCAAGCACGGAAACGCAATTCTTAAGAGACTGTGCGTAAAAGGAGAGGATACCGTACATGAGTGGGAAACGGGTTTTGATTGTGGAGGACCATAAGGATATCAGTGATATGCTGGGGAGCTTTCTCGGCCAAAACGGTTACTGTCCGGAGTATGCCTATGACGGAAGAAAGGCTTCGCAATTGCTGTCCGAAGAAGAATACAATATTGTGCTGATGGATCTGATGCTGCCCTTTAAGGACGGAGAGACTCTGATTAAGGAGCTTCGGGCCCATTCTCAGACCCCGGTCATCTGTCTGTCGGCAAAATCAGAACGGGAGACGAGGCTGGACGTGCTTCGCATGGGGGCGGATGATTATCTCTGTAAGCCCTTTGACCTGGATGAGGTCCTGGTGCGCATGGATGTGGTGTTGCGGAGAACGGAGCAGTCTAAGAAGCAGGGAGAAGCGGGCGCAAAAACACTGTCCTGCGGGAAGCTAATGCTGTATCCGGAGGAGAACAGAGTCACCTGGGACGGTCAGGAGATTTCGCTGACCCTGAAGGAGCTGCTGCTTCTGAGGCTGTTCCTGGAGAATCCGAAGAAGACCTTTACCAAGGCGAATCTGTATGAGTCTGTCTGGCAGGACGAATATATCTATGAGGATAACACCATCAATGTCCATATGAGCAATCTGCGAAGCAAGCTGAAAAAGATATCCGGCAGGGACTTTATTGAGACGGTCTGGGGAATCGGCTATCGACTGAAGGAGGAATAAGGGATGGTATGGATTGGAGTCAGCATATTACTGTCCGTTATTCTTCTGATTCTTTTCCTCTATCTGAAAGGGATAAAGAGGCAACTTCGGGATTTGACAAAGGAGCTGCAGAAGACAGAGAAGCAGGATTACAATCGTCAGCTCACGGTGACCCTTTTTGACAGGAATGTGACAGAGCTGGCGGTACAGATGAATCGGAATCTGGATTATCAGAAGCAGCTCAAGCTTCAGGCAGAGAAATCAGAGCGTACCCTGCGGCAATCCACCTCGGATATCGCCCATGATTTGCGAACACCCCTGACAGTGCTTCGTGGGAACCTGCAGATGATGGAGCGGGAAGGGGGGCTTTCGGAAGAGAACCGGAAGAGACTTCAAATCTGTCAGAGCAGGGCGGCAGGACTGGGGGAAATGGTGGATGATTTCTTTGAAATGTCAGTGCTGGAAAGCGAGAACATAGAGCTTACTTTGGAAAAGGTCAATGTGACCAAGGTTCTGACTGAATTTATCGTTGCACATGAGATGTTAATTCGGGAAAAGGAACTGGAACCGGAGATTCGATTTCCGGAGAAGACCATTCTGATTCGGGCAGACGAAAAGCTGCTTTTACGAATGCTGGAGAATCTGCTGGGGAATGTGATGAAATATGCCGGGGACAGCTTTGAACTGAGGCTGGAAGCGGAAGAGGCGGGAAAGTGTAATATTATTTTTGCAAACCATGTGGAGCGGGAGCAGGCGGCAGTGCTGGACACGGCTCAGCTGTTTCAGCGTACTTATCGGGGCAACCCTGCCAGGTCCGGCGGTGGCGCCGGCTTAGGGCTCTATATTGTGAAATTGCTGGCGGAGAAACAGGGGGCTGTCGTGGAGGCGGTTAAAACGGAAGAGACGCTTTCCATTATAGTAACCTTTGAAATTCAAAAATAAGTTTAAGGAATTTCAGGAATTTAAGAAATTTTTTAAACTTATTTTTTATGATGAAATCAGAAACGTGACCAGGAGGATTTTTTCATGGGAAATACAGTGATAGAGGTAAGAAATCTGGAGAAACAGTACAGAAAACAAAAGGTTGTCCTTGACATGTCCTTCCGGATTGAGGAAGGGATGATCTGCGGGCTGATTGGTCCTAACGGTGCAGGTAAGACTACTATTATGAAAATGCTGGGTGGTCTGGTGCTTCCCACAGGGGGAGAGATGGAGCTCTTTGGCGGCAGCACGGAGGAGGAACTGGCAAAGGCCAGGAGCCGCATCAGCTTTATGATTGAAACGCCTTACGCCAAGGAGAAGATGAGCGCCAGAGATAATCTGGAAAAGCAGAGAATCCAAAAGGGGATTCCGGATAAAAAGCGGGTGGATGAGGTGTTGAAGCTGGTGGGGCTGGAACATACGGGAAAGAAATTCGTCAAGAATTTCTCCTTAGGGATGCGTCAGAGGCTGGGAATCGCCAATGCGCTGTTGTCAAAACCCGAAATCATGATACTGGATGAGCCCACAAATGGTCTGGATCCCGAGGGGATTGTGGAGATCAGGGAATTGCTTCTGAAGCTGAACAGAGAGGAGCACATCACCATCCTGATTTCCTCCCACATTTTAAGTGAGCTGTCCCTGCTTTGTACGGATTACCTGTTCCTCCAGCACGGCAGGCTGGTACAGGCGGTTTCCGAGGCTGAGCTTAGAAAGCTTTGTAAGGAATATTTTCACATTCATACAGACCAGGATGCTTTGGCTGTGACGGTGCTGCAGGAGAAGCTGGGTATCAAAGAAATAGAGGTGGAAGAGGACGGCAGTATCCGCCTCTATGAACAACTGGACAATATCAGGGAGATTTCCCGCACCCTCTATGAACAGGGTGTGATTCCTCTGGAGCTCAAGGTCTGTGAGGCAAATCTGGAGCAATACTATATGGATATGGCAGGTGAACAGAATGTGGAACATCATTAAGGCACAGAACTATCAGATCAAACGGGATAACGTGATATGGTATGGATACATTTTTACATTTGTACTGCTGATTCTGATACCATTTAGCAATGGAGTCACATGGAAGGATCTGGACGGCAGTGTGTATGCGGTGATGACCATGGGAGAGCTCACTTTTCTTGCTCCTCTGCTGACACTGGTGCTTACTGCCAGAATCTGCGGCAGAGATTACAGTGACAAGACAATCAATTATGAGGTGTTGGCCGGGCATTCGAGAAAAAATATCTATTTTGCAAGGGTAATCCTAAGCCTGTGGTGGAGTGTGTCAGGTGTTGCGATTCTCACGTTGTTACCGATACTGGTGATTACAATACTAAGAGGCTGGGGGTACACGGCGGATGCTGTTAATCTGGCTGTCAGAGGATTCTTTGTGTTATTTCCAATACTGCGAATCGTGTGTGTATGGGTATTACTGACCTTTTTGGTGAAAAATGCAGGCAAGGCAATGGTGCTGGGGTATGCGTTATATGAAGCAATTATGGTTGTTGCACTTGTGTTACAGGAGAGCTTTCATATTACATTTACCATACAGTTTGCTTTTTCCAATCTGGCAGCCTTGATGGAATTAAAGAATTACATGCTGGAGTATGTGGACGGAAGTGATGTTTTTGTGATGGAAACCACACTGGAGCCCTCCCTGGCGGTACAGACAGTGGCAGTGTCGCTGGTGGCAGGAGCCATCTGCCTGGCACTGGGATATCTGGAATTTCGGCGAAGTGATATGCCTTGATAAAGGGGTGAGATGAGATGAAGAGATTGATAAAGGCACAGGTTTATCAGCTGTGTCGGAAAAAGAGTACGGCAGGAGTTTTTTTGGGTATATTGGGATTACTTTTGTTTGAACTTCTTTCGGAGATGACACTTTTTCGAGGAAAGCTGACAGCGGACGAATTTTTTGTGTCGTACCAGTCTATTTTCATAAGCTTTTCCATGATTGTGGCTTTCTTTTATGCGGCAGAAATCTGCGTGGGAGATTTTATTGATAAAACACTGAACTATGAGGTCATGGGTGGCTACACGAGAAAGACAGTCTATTTTAGCCGGGTACTGCTTGGTCTGGCGGTAAGTACTATTGCAGTGGTTTGCATGTGGGGAATTCTTCTTGGAGTAGCGATAGCTTACGGTGGCTGGGGTAATATGGTAGATATGTCACAGACGATAATCAGGTGGCTGTTGATGTTGTTTCCCTTCTGGCGCATTCTGTGTGAATTCATTTTTTTCAGCTTTCTGGTGAAAAATGTCTATGTTGTTACGGCGGTGGGGATGGTCATAGCCCTTATGAGTGATGGTTTGTCCTCCATGCATTGTTTTTCTTATGCGCTGGGCTTTACGAATCTCAATCGCCTGTCCCATATGTTGTACTTTGGAGTGTATACCATGAGTGATAACAAGTCGTATTACATATATGATGCCACCCTGACGGTCGGGGAAGTGTTTGGAACGGTGGGGGCATCTGTTGGGTTCGGACTCTTGTTTTTACTGCTGGGCTATGTATACTTTCACAAGGACGATCTGAGATAAAAAACAGTTCGGAAGTCAGGATATTAATAAAAAGAGAACAGTCCAGATAAAGGATGGTTTGGGAGAAGATATGAGAAACTATGATGTGATCTTAATTATAATAGCGCTGGTGCTCAGTATTTTGCTCTATCTGGCAGCAGGTTATGCCGAGAAGGTGCTGTCACCAGGGTGGAGAATGCTTTATGCCATACCCTTTGTGGTGGTACTTGCTTTTGCCGGGCTGTATGAGGCTGATTTATGTATGGTGGGAGTCTATGTGGGCAGCGTGCTGTTGCTGGCCGGATTCCTGTGGGAGAAAAAGAAAATCAGGAGAATCGCTGCCATACTGGCAGCCGTATTATCCATCAGTGCCATTCCTGTCTGCAGCCTAAGTCCGGTGTACAGGGCACCGAACTATTTGGAGGATTTTGAAGAAGGCTTTGCTATGCTACGGGAATTCTATGTGCTGGAGGAGCATAAGGGGATTGATTGGACGCAGCTCTATGAGAAATATGAGCCAAGGTTTCGTGAGGTTCAAAAAGAACATGATGCTGTGGGTAATTACATGGCATGGTATGAGTTCTGCAGTGAATTCCACGATGGACATGTGTACTATGCAGGGAATAAGGAAGAGGTGGTAAACAAAGCCGAGGAGAGGATGTATGGAAATGATTATGGTCTTGCCCTGATGACGCTGGAGAACGGACAGAGCGTGGCTGTCAATGTGGAACCGGGCAGTGCACCGGCCCTTGCAGGGATACGGAATGGAACAGTGATTACTGCCTGGAACGGACAGGACATCGAGGAATTAAAAGCGAGGGTTCGGTGGAACTGGGACAGCTTTCCGGACAGGGAAAATGAGAGATTCTACAGTGCGTTACCGGTAGCGGGCTTTGGCGAGGATGAAGTAGAAATTACTTTTCTGGACGATAACGGAGAACAGCATATGGTGACTGCACCGAAGCTTGGTGCGTATGCAAAACGGATGAAGGATACACTGGAGATTTTGCACCGTAGTCCGGAAGCGGGACATTTGAGCTGGATTACGCTGGATGAGCATACAGCCTGTTTGAAACTGAAAATGATGATGTACGACGCGAATTCTTACGAGAGTGGCAATCACAGTCAGATGCAGCAGGAGCTGAAAGAGAAGCTTTTGAGTCTGAAGGAGAGTGGTACAGACAAGCTTGTGATAGACCTGCGGAACAACACAGGGGGTTCCCCAATTTTTGATATGGCCATTGCATCCCTCCTGGCACCGGAAGGAGAGCATACCTTCTCCTATGACGGTGTCTGGGATCAGGAGAAGAGAAGCTTTCGGAAGGAATCTGACGGCAGATATCAGGTAGGGGGAAAGCTAAGCTATTTTGGAGAAAATATCTGGGACGGACAGGTGATTGTGCTGGTCAATGCTTCCACTGTCAGTGCAGGGGATGCCCTTGTCCTGATGCTGAGTGAGCTGGACAATGTGACGATTATGGGCTTTACCCGTTCCAACAGCTCCTGCCAGGCAGTGTGCGGAGTGGAGTTTGAACATGGCTCCTTAAGCTTTTCGGCAGTGCCCAATCTGACCGAGGAGGGATTGCCTATCATTGATACAGATGCCTCCGGAGAATCCACTATGCCGCTGGATGTGAAGGTCTCCTTTGATGAGGAGGCGGTGGCTGCGTTGTTTGACAGAGGAGAGGATTATCTGCTCAAGCTGGCAATAGAATACGGGAAGACAGGTGAGAATAAGAATTAAGTCCCCTTTTAGAATTGGATTCCCGCTGAAATACAATGTATAAAGAGTTGCTTCATGAAGCGTCGAAATAGCCGTTTGATTTTAAATTTATACATGGTACAATATATACAGATATTAATTGATTATCTTGGGTGATGATCTTTTCCTTATGACATTGGATTCATGTACTTTTTAACGCAGAGAACATGAAAAACTGAAGAGAGCAAGATAAACTGCAGAGAGCAGAGTTACTGTTATAGTAGAGAAATAACTTCAAGTACCATTGTATAGTGTGTGTTTGCGAGTATAAGCAAGCCCGGAGAAGAAAGAGGAATAATAGGTGAGATGCATACTGGTCTGCGCGGGAGAGTTGAGAACTGATAGGGTGAGTGTGGAGGACGGCGATTTTGCGATTGCTGTGGATGGCGGCATGGAAGGCTGCCATAAACTGGGCATCAGGCCGGACCTTGTGCTGGGGGATTTTGACTCAGCGGAGGGAACTGTAGCCGAAGAAATCAGGCAGATGGAAGAAAAATGCCCTGAAAAAGTGATGCGGCTTCCTTGCGAAAAGGATGATACAGATACCCTGGCTGCTCTGAGGGAGGGACTCAAGCGGGGATATAAGGATTTTTCCATCTATGGGGGAACCGGCGGAAGACTGGATCATACCATGGCGAATGTTCAATGCCTCATGTTTTTGAAAAATCAGGGAGCAAGAGGATATTTGATTGGAAATAAAGAAATGACTTTTGTCATTCAAAAGGAAAGAGTCTGCTTCCCTTCCGGAATCAAGGGAATACTATCTTTGTTCTCCATATCGGAGGAGAGCAGAGGGGTTACCATAGAGGGATTGAAGTATCCCTTGGCTAAGGCTACCCTCAGAAATGATTTCCCCATAGGAATCAGCAATGAGTTCATGGGAAAGAGAGCTTCTGTGGAGGTGTTGGAGGGCAGTCTTGTATGTATGATGTTGTGTGAGGAGACTATTGATTTCATACCAGAAATAATTCCAGTATAAAGACCACGGCACAGCAGAGCACAGATACCGGGAAAAGTCCGGCACCCAGCCAGGCGGCAATCATGCCTGCAAGCAGGGCAGCGACGCCGGCGACAGGAGTCTGTGTGGCCTCCATAATCGCCGGAAAAGTCATGACTGCAAGGGTGATGTAGGGCACGTAGTACAGGAAGGATTTCAGAAAGCGATTCTTTATCTGTCTGCGAATCAGGGTCAGGGGAAGCACCCGGATGGCGTAGGTGACACAGCCCATGATTGCAATGTAAATATAAATATTATGCGTCATGTTCTTCCTCCTCTCTGACGGGGAATAGCAGTGTTGCCATGGCAGAGAGAGCTATGGTCAGGATAATGGTTCGGGTACCGCCGGAAAGACCGGAGATACCGGGAAGCATACCGGATATGTAGCTCGCTGCAAAGCTGAGCAGGATAAAGATCGCCACCACGCGGTCTTTTTTTGCCGGAGGAATGATGACAGCGAGAAACATTCCAAAAAGTGCCACACTCAGGGCGCTTACAGCTCTTGTGGGCAAAAGGTTTCCTGCAATGACACCCAGTGCAGTACCGCCTGCCCAGCAGGGAGCTGCAATCAGGATGGCGCCATAGGTGTAGTAAGGGTCAAGGATACCCGGCCTGGCAATGGTGATGCCGAAAATCTCATCCGTGACATCGTAGCCAACCAGCATCCTGTGAAACAGGGGAGTGTGAGGGGAAAATTTCTGACTCAGGGCACAGCTCATCAACAGATAACGTGCATTTGCAATCAGAGTCATCAGAACCATTTCCAGATAGGGCGCATCCGCGGCTATCACGGTAAATCCCGCATATTCCCCGGCAGAGGCGTTGTTTAACAGGCTGGCAAGAAAACCTTGAAAAGCATTGAGTCCGGCGTTCCTTGCCGCTACGCCGAGAGAAAAAGAAACAGCAAAATATCCGAGACCGATAGGAATACCGTCCCGGAAACCTTGCTGAAGTGATATCTTATGAGTATACATATAATCTCTCCGTTACAGATATTGATTGGGGGATTTTCTCATGAGGAACTTTACAGGATACCCTGTTTCATCACATACGGAGCGAACCACGTTTTCGGCATCTTCTTTCACGTTATCGTTGACACATATAATGCAGGTATTTCTGTTGCGATGGAAAAGAGAAGGCTTTCCCCAGCGGATATAATAAGAAATCCTTTCTTTAAGAAGTCTTTTTTCAATCAACTGTTTGCATTCCAAATCGGAAATCTCACACAATTCAATTTCATTATTAACCTTTAGCGAAGTATATATCGGTTTGTCCATGGTGCTTACCTCTCAAAGTTTCAGAATCCTTTGTAATGCGCGGTAAAACGGCAACTGACAACAGTCTTGTGCTGACGCGCTTTCCCTGCTGCTTTGCAGCCGGGGGGTTTAGAATGGTCCAAGAAAACCAAATGCCACCTGGGGTGCCGCCTGGTTTTCTTTAGGACTCATTATAACATAACTGCCGTTAACAGTGCAATCCTATCCGAAAATTATTGTGCTAAACATATTGTATACGGGTGTGCCCGTATTATTGCCCTTCGGCAGCGGCAGCAGCAGCGGCAGCCGCTGCCTCATTCCTCTGGTGAATTTCCCACTGATGGGCATTGATAATTGCCTCATAGTCAGGATTCAGGAAGAAAGTCTCATCATGCTGACAGTGGGTTGCAGTGTTGGGAACGGTGATGCTCTGTGTGCCGTCAGGGTTTTCGGTAATCATCGTGGAACCGCTGATCAGTGCAGGATCCTCCGGCAGAGGAAGGGTGATGCGCCCATATACCTTAAATGGACAATCGGGGGAAGCCGGCAGAAGGTCGTGGTTACAGTATTCGCCCTCAAAATGGATATTACAGCTTTCCGTAGGCTCGGTTCCCTCCTCAAAATATTCGGTAATCACACACCCTTCAGCATCACACAGACCGGGAATGGGAAGAAGCCCGGATTTGCTGCAGACAGCTACCTGGGTAATCCCTTCCGGCACGATGAAACTCTGGTTGGGAAGGTTCTCATGTACACGTTTCATGATGGCCTTCCAGAGAGCTCTGGAGATACCGGTTTCACTGGCAGCGCCTCCGCTGATCATGTTGATATTGCTGTCATAGCCGCTCCATACACTACAGGTATAGTAGGGAGTGTAGCCTGCGAACCAAATATCCTTATAGCCTGTGGAGCTTCCGGTTTTGCCGGCGATGGACATTCCTCCAAAGTTTACGGAGGTTGCGGTTCCGGATCTGACTACGTCCGTCATGGCGCTGGTCAACAGGAAGGCGGTAGTCTGCTTCAATACCTGCCTTGTGGCGGGATGGGTGTTGTCAAGAATCACATTGCCGTCTGCATCCAGTACCCTGGAGTAAAGCTTGGGCTCTACGTAGGTTCCCATATTGGCGATGGCAGCGTAGGCTGCATTCAGCTCGTAAGGGGTAGCACCGGCGGTCAGACCTCCCAGCGCAATGGGCTGTCTCACATCCGTATAGACCTGACCATTGATGACAGTGCCATCCGTCAGGGTGGTAAAGCCAAAGTTTAGCAGGTAGTCATAGGCAAGTCTTGGGCTGATTACCGTCACCGTCTTTACCGCAATGATATTCATGGAATCCTTGATGGCAGTGCGGATGGAAGCGATGCCCCGGTAGCTGGGGTTTTTGTACCAGTTGCTGACAGGGGTGCCTTCGTCGTAATTAAAGGGAGCATCATTGTAAACGGTGGCAAGGGTCTGACCGGCACTGTCCAATGCAGGTGCAAATGCGGCAAGCACCTTAAAGGTAGAACCGGGGGAACGCTTGGCATCGGTTGCACGGTTCAGGGTACGGCGGCCTTCCTTGGTACCGCGTCCGCCAACAATAGCCACCACATAGCCGGTAGACTGGTCTTCAATCACTGCTGCGGCCTGGGGCTGAGCGGTCAGGGAGACAGATTCCTCGTAATTATCATCTGTCTGTTCAATCCCCAATTCCTCCATCATGGCTGCACGGTAGGTATCAATGGCTTCATAGGCGGCTTCCTGGGAGGGGAATATCAGGTTGAACTTGGAATTGACGTTCTTTTTAAACCAGGTGGTCATGTTTTCCTTGCTGTAATTATGTTTCTCCTCATTCCGGTCAGTGATGGTAAGTGCGTAGTTGAGATACCAGTTTACCTGTTTGGGATAGTTGTCGGGGTTGGCAAATTCCTCGTCCGCAATGGCCTGAATCTTGGGGTCCATTGTGGACTCAATACGCAGACCTCCGGAGGTCAGAAGCTTTTCTGCCATAGCTTCGGAGTAGCCGGCGTCTTCCACCAGATCCTTCTTTACCTGTTCGTAAAGGGCATCAGAGAAATAGGAACCGGAGGTGTTGACGGTGCTGCCGCGGTAGTCCACGTCGTAGAGTCCGATGCGGTTATAAACATCCTCAGTGTCTGCAATGGCCTCGTCGTATTGGGCTTTCGTAATGAATTCCAGCTCCAGCATTTTGTCCAGGCATTTCTGGCGGCGTTTTGCATTGGCTTCGGGATGTCGGATGGGGTTGTAGCCGGAGGGGTTCTGGGTGATGCAGGCGATGACTGCTGCTTCGGATACTGTCAGATCACTGGCTGATTTGCCGAAGTAGCGCTTGGATGCAGCCTCCACGCCCAGGGTGTTCTGTCCCAGGTTGATGGCGTTCATGTACTCCAGGAGAATCTGATCCTTGTCGTAATATTTTGTAATCTCCAGAGCCAGATACTGCTCCTGAAGCTTTCTCTTAATTTTTTTGATTTTGTTTTTTCCTTCAGAGGTCCAGCTGGTAAAGACGGTGTTTTTCAGCAGCTGCTGTGTGATGGTACTCGCACCCTGGGTTTCGTCACCGCGGGTTTTGAGAAACTGCCAGCCTGCACGGACCATTCCCTTGAAGTCGATTCCCCGGTGCTGGTAAAAACGCTCATCCTCGATGGCTACAAAGGCTTTGCCCAGATAATCGGGCAGTTCGTCTATGGATTCCACCCGCAGCCGGTTGGAGTTGGAGCTGACATACTGGTCAATTTCATTGCCCTCACAGTCATAAACAATGGTGGCCTGACCGGAGGCTACCACATCGTTCAGCCGAATCTGGGGGGTGCATGCCAGGATACCCTTAAAGGCACCGATACCGGCGGAAATGCCGCAGATTGCCAGACCGATGAAGGCTACAATGGCCAGCATCAACAGGCTCAGAAGTAATTTCCTCTCTATTTTTATGGCTTTTGAATTCAGCGCATGCTGCTTTGCACGAATTCCTTTTTTTCCGTAATTCATGAGATGCTCCTTTCCTTGTAAAAAGCATTACCTGTTTCATTATACCAAAAAAATGTATGTAAATAAAGAATTTATTTTTAACTTAATAATCTTAATAATTGTTTCACATTTTGGGAAAATTATGCTAACATATTGATGTATGCCGTGAGAGAATGTTTTTGGGGGACAGCACTTATCATGAATAAGGATTTTGAAGATTCCTGCCGTGTGCTGCTGGAAGGCGGCGTAGGAGAATATGAAGAAAAGAAGTCGCGGTTTATCGCCACGGTCCGCCCCTGCGAGACGGAGGAGGAAGCGGCGGCATTCATAGAAGAGATGAAAAAGAAATACTGGGATGCCAGACACAACTGCTCTGCCTATGTGCTGGGCATGCATGGGGAACTGACCAGGTGCAGTGATGACGGGGAACCGGGCGGAACGGCGGGAAGGCCCATGCTGGAGGTGCTCTTAGGTTCGGGCATCCGCAATGCAGCAGTGGTGGTGACGAGATATTTCGGAGGTGTTCTGCTGGGCACGGGAGGACTGGTCAGGGCTTATACCCAGGCGGTGCAGGCAGGACTGGCGGCAAGCACCGTGGGCAGAATGAGACTTGGCAATGAAATACAGATTGTTACGGATTATAACGGAGTGGGAAAGATACTTTATCTTTTGGAGAACAGAAACCTGAAACCCGCCTCCAGTGAATATACAGATAAAGTGACATTAAAGGTTGTGGTGCCGGCAGAAAATTCCCCCGGGCTGCAGACGGATATCAGGGATGCTACAGGCGGCAGAGCCGAAATTCAGAAACTGCGAGAGCTGTATTATGTAGACAGAGAATAGATTTTTTACACAAAAGGGAGAAGAACTATGGATATGAGAAGCGGATTTGAGGAGCTGAGGGAACTTCTGGAAACAAAACAATACACCAAGCTGAGACAGTTCCTGGCGGAATTGAACGACGCAGATATCGCTGTTCTCATGGAGGAGCTGGAGGAAGAAGAGATATTAAAGGTTTATCGCATCCTTCCCAAGGACCTGGCTGCGGACGTATTCTCGTATCTTGATGTGGAATATCAGCAGATGATTATCAACTCTCTTTCCGAGAAGGAAGCGGCAGTTGTAATTGATAATCTGATGGCGGACGATGCCGTGGACCTGCTGGAGGAAATGCCGGCAAATGTGGTGGATAAGCTCCTTGCCAATGCCAAACCGGATACCAGACAGGCGATTAATCATCTGCTGCGTTATCCCGAGGACTCTGCCGGCAGTATTATGACAGTGGAGTATGTCTCCCTGAAAGAAAACATGACGGTAAATCAGGCAATTGAACATCTTCGGAAGGTGGGGCTGGACAGTGAAACAATTAATATCTGTTATGTGCTGGATGCCCAGAGAAAGCTGGTGGGAACGGTGGCACTCCGCTATCTTCTGCTCAGTGACGGGGAGGAGATTATCGGTGAACTCATGCATGAGAACGTCATCGCAATCAATACCCTCATGGACCAGGAGCAGGTAGCCGCGCAGTTCAAAAAATACGACTTTACCGCCATGCCGGTTGTGGACAATGAGGACAGGCTGGTGGGGATTATCACGGTCGATGATATTGTGGATATCATGGAAGAAGAGACCACGGAGGATATGGAAAAGATGGCTGCTATCGTGCCCAGCGATAAGCCTTATATGAGAACCTCTGTCTGGGAGACCTATAAGAAGCGAATCCCTTGGCTGTTACTGTTGATGGTTTCTGCTACCTTTACCGGGGCAATCATCAGCTCCTTTGAGGAGGCTTTGAGCGTGTATGCGGCCCTGATAGCCTTTATTCCCATGCTGATGGATACCGGCGGAAATGCAGGAGGACAGGCAAGCGTAACCGTAATCCGCGGACTCTCCCTGGGGGAGATTGAATACCGGGATGTGCCCCGGGTCGTCTGGAAGGAGGTCCGCGTAGCCGTGCTTTGCGGGGTAACTCTTGCGGTTGCCAATTTTGCCAAGCTGATGCTCTTTGACAGGGTGGGAGTATATGTTGCCTTTACCGTCTGTCTGACCCTGATTGCAGCGGTTCTGATGGCCATGCTGGTGGGCTGTATTCTGCCTGTGGGTGCAAAGAGACTGGGCTTTGACCCTGCGGTCATGGCGAGCCCGTTTATTACAACGATAGTGGATGCCTTGTCTCTCCTGGTTTATTTCAGATTTGCATCCATGATATTGGGAATATGACAGTAGAAAGTGACGGCGGTAATGATGGAGAAGGATATGGAACAACAGGAACAACAAAATAAGCTGGCGGTGATGCCTGTCGGCAGACTACTGCTGTCTCTGGCACTGCCTGCCATTGCGGCTCAGATTATTAATTTGCTGTATAATATGGTAGACCGTATTTACATCGGACACATTCCCGGAACCGGTGCGCTTGCCCTGACCGGCCTTGGCGTTACCCTGCCGGTCATTATCCTGATTGCCGCCTTCGCTGCCCTGATTGGCTTTGGCGGAGCCCCCAGAGCCTCCATCTCCATGGGAAGAGGAGAGTATGACAAGGCGGAGGAAATCCTGGGAAACTGTGTATTTACCATAGTGTGTCTGTCGGTTGTGCTGTCAGTGGTCTGTTACATATTTGCTGAGCCGGTGCTTTATGCCTTCGGCGCCAGCGATGACACCATAGTCTATGCCCTACCTTATCTGAAAATATATGTGTGTGGCAGCATTTTCGTACTGATTACCACGGGATTAAATGCTTTTATCACCTCCCAGGGCTTTGCGGGGATAGGGATGAAGACGGTGATGATAGGTGCCGGGTTGAATATTCTTCTGGATCCGGCCTTTATTTTTGGCCTGAAAATGGGAGTGAAAGGGGCTGCACTGGCAACCGTGCTTTCCCAGGCGGTATCCGCCCTGTGGGTGGTGTGTTTTCTGTGCGGCGGCAGGACCAGACTTCGGATTCAAAGGAAATATTTGAGGTTTCGTTTTTCTGTTATGGCACCGGTGCTGGCACTGGGAGTTTCACCCTTTATCATGCAGGCCACGG
The DNA here is from genome assembly GCA_051880315.1 of Acetatifactor sp. Classification (GTDB taxonomy): domain Bacteria; phylum Bacillota; class Clostridia; order Lachnospirales; family Lachnospiraceae; genus Acetatifactor. Next base: position 4,765 of record JBJENR010000004.1, on the reverse strand, counting down.
AAAGCCTGCTTTCTGTCTGTTTTAATACTTCTCTGCAGAAGTACGGTGGAGACATTGCGGTGGGAGCCATGACAATTCTCGCCAGTGTGATGCAGTTTTCCATGATGCCGCTCCAGGGACTGACCCAGGGAATGCAGCCCATTGTCAGCTTTAATTACGGAGCAAAGAATATGGACAGGGTTAAAAAAGCGTTTCTGCTTACCCTGAAAACCTGTCTGTGTTATTCTGTCCTGATCTGGCTGTTGGCCATGGTAATCCCGGGCATCCTGGCAAGAATTTTTTCCTCGGACCCGGCTACGGTGGAGTATACGCGCTGGGCAATGCGGATTTATATGGCGGCTGCCGGTCTGTTCGGAGCCCAGATAGCCTGCCAGCAGACCTTTGTGGCCCTGGGAAAAGCGGTTCATTCTCTGTTCCTTGCGGTACTTCGAAAGATTATTCTGCTGATTCCCATGATTTATATTCTGCCCAGTTTTTTCGAGGACAAGGTATTTGCCGTATTTCTGGCGGAGCCGGTTTCGGATGCCCTGGCGGTAACCACTACCGTGATACTCTTTTTCAGCACTGCATGGAAATTAATGCAGGACAAAAGAAAATAATTTACATTTGACCATAAAAAAGGTAAAATACAGAGAGATAGGGGAACAATCATGGCGGATAATAATACTTATGTCACAATTGAAGAACTGAATCCCAACTTTCTGTATACCTGGAAGGGAACCCGTGACAGAGAGAAGGATGAGGCCTCCTTTCACAGTCACGACCATCTGGAAATGGCATTTGTTATGTCCGGTGTGGGACGGTATCGTTTTGAAGACGGCATAGTTTCCGTGCAGGAGGGGGATCTTCTGATTATAAATCCCGGGGTCAGGCATCAGGCTCTGGCCTGTCCAGAAGCAGACAATCCTGCCACGGAGTTTTTTGTGGGCGCATCGGGCATCAGAATTCCGGGATTGCCGGACAATGCACTTCCCGTGCCGGGGGACGGGCATATCCTTCACACCGGAGGAGAACTGCGCCAGAAGCTGTTTAAAATCTGTTCCTCCATGGAGGCGGAGAAAGCGGTCTGCAGGCAGGGCCGGTATTTTATGCTGAAAGCCTATCTGATGCAGATGATACTTCTGGTGGTAAGAGAACAGTGCGAGCCGGAGGAGAGTGCCCAGGGCTATGCTTTTGAGTCCGTCAACAAGAAATATGTAGTGGAGCAGATGGTCAACTACTTCGAGGACCATTTCAGCGAAAAGATATCCTTGGATCAGGTGGCCGAGAATATGTATCTGAGTCCCTTCTATATATCAAAGATATTCAAGAGTGAGACAGGAGATACCCCTATCCGGCATCTGATTAATATTCGGTTGGAAAAGGCAAAAGAGCTGCTGGAAAGCGGCTACAAGGGCAGTATACAGGAGGTCGCGGCTTCCGTGGGATACGATGATGCCTATCATTTCAGCAAGCTGTTTAAGAAGCATTTCGGGATATCACCTTCCCAGGCGAGAAGAAAGGAGTAACCAACAGAAAATTTATATATAAACAACGAGAAAACCCAGTAAAATCAATGGGTTGTGGCATTAACAAATGCCTAAGAACGTTTTTTGATAAGGAGGAAAGTATTATGAGAAGGAATTATGTAAAGATGACAGTGGCGGCTTTGGCGTGCGCGGCGCTCGTTCCGGTAATGGCGGCATGCGGCGCAGAGCAGACGGCAACTCAGGCAGAGCAGACGGTGTCTCAGCCGGAGCAGACGGTGTCTCAGCCGGAGCAGACAGTGTCTCAGCCGGAGCAGACAGTGTCTCAGCCGGAGCAGACAGTGCCTCAGCCGGAGCAGACGGCAACTCAGCCGGAGCAGACAGCTACGTCCGAGACACAGCAATGGATTGATTCTCTGTACAATGCCCTGATTCAGGATGACGCGAAGACGGTTGTCACGCTTCTTGACAATCCGGAAAATGTAAGGGCGCATTGCGCATCGTATGAGTATGCGTGGGAAAATTACACTTTCGCACGCCCTGAAGGATTCCTGCTGACGGCGAGTGACGGAACCAAATTCGGCGTTGGCATATTTGATAGTAATGATGATTACTATGACACAGTACTTGCGTTTGTATCTTCTTCTGATGATGAATATGGCTTCCGCTGTATCTATGCGGGCGATCATTATGTATTCCTTGAGGGATCCGGGAGATATGTTTATCTGAAGGGAAATGAGTTTATTGAATCGCAGGATGGCGTGGAGAGTGTGTCGGAAACGTTTGAACCGGGAGCAGAAGTACAATGGTGGGATTGATTCCCGTGAGCAATGAGCTAAATGCCGGTGACATCTGTCCGCAATATCATATCCGAGGACGTGACATTTTCTAACATTTAGAAGGTTCTTCTATGATAAAACGAATATCATAGGAGGACCTTTTATTATGGCGAAACAAAAGAAACCTAATATTATTGTGAAGTTATGGACGGACAAGAGTGGATTCTGAGCTTTATGAATGTTTTGTTTGTGGAGGCTGATGGGACACTCAAAAGAGCTGATTACAATGGATGTATATGGGGATAATGCCCATATTATCCCGGAAGAGATTCCGGGGCTGCTATCGGGAAGGAATGGGACAAGGAACAACGTCAGATAACGGCGCACAGCAAAAACGAACAAACGTTTGTTTCGTATAGACAAAAGGGAGGGGATATGATACAATGAGCTTTGCGGAATCGACATAAGGCGAAAAGCTCACGGAGGCGTAATATAGCACTAAGTTACAGGGTTCGCAGGGCAGCTATACGGCGAATGCAAAGAGTTCTTCCCCGAAAACGTGGAGTATTTCGTGTCCGGATTCCTGTTGTTAATATCAGAAAATGACGATATAATATATAGTGGTAAGGATGGAACAATGGGTTGTGGCATTTAACAAATGCTTAAAAACAAGGAAGAGAAGGAGAATAAAATGCGGTATTTTTTTGAAGCACCAGTAAAGAAAAAGGACAAAGGATATATGATTCCCATTCCCTTTAATATCTGGGAGGTATGCAAGCAGCGTGACATCATCAAGGCAGAGGTGGTGTTGGACAACAAGATTATAGACTGTGAGCTGTTGCCTCTGGAGAAGGGAAACTATGAGATACATATAGAAGAGGATGCTGTCAGTGTGGCATTGGGAGTACCTCATAAGATTCTGCTCCATGTCAACGGGTCTTTGATTCGTATGGACCAGAACAGCCCCTACAGCTTTGACAATCCCATCCGTAAAATTGACAGCATGGAAGTGATTATTCAGCCCGAGGACGGTCTGTGCGGGCAGGCCTGTGTGGCAATGCTTGCAGGAGTTACCATCGCTGAGGTCATCAGTGTCATGGACTGCAGAGAGTGGCAGGCGACCATGGGCAGGGTGATTTCCGCGCTGAATTATTACGGAATTGACCACAGCGACATTATCATGTACACTGAGGGCCGGCCGGCAGTGCTGCCCAAGTGCTGTATCATGATGGAAAAGATGGGCCGCTACTGTCACTATCTGATTCATTTCGACGGCAAATACTATGACTCCAATCTCGGTGTCATAGAGGAATATGACATGTCCAAGCTGCTGGGCTATTTGGAGATCAAGTGTTAAATTGAATTTGAACGGAATGATGATATACAGAGTCAGGTATTGAAATGCAGCGCAGGGTATTGAAGCGTTTTACAACGTATAAGGTACAGATGAGAAGAAAGAGTGGGGAATAGAATGAGTAAAAAAACAGAAGTGTATAGCATGATTGCTTCCGGACTCGGATTGTTTTATGACGGAGCAAATGATGTACTGCACGGGCAGCGTGAGGGATTCGATTTGATTATTTATGCTGCGAATGCCAACTATCCTTTTATGTTGAGTATCCATACATCGGCAAAAAGTTCCATTGGAGCATCCCTGACCAAGGACGAGATCAAAGAGCTTACCAAGGGGGTAAAGCCTATTTCAAGTTTTCAACAGACGGGAAACAGTTTTGTCGCTAATTTATGCAATGAGGCAAAACCGGAAAAGCTTGTGGAAAACGTGATGGTTAGCGTGAATGCCATGCTTTCCTTCCTCAAAAATAAGGGATATTACCCCTGCTGTGGCTTGTGTGAACAACAGGCTGAATTGTCGGCATACAGGACAGCAGGTACTTTTTATCACCTTTGTACGGATTGCTCAATTAAGATGCAGAGCAATATCACCATGAGCGTGCACGAAAATCAACAGAAGAGCGAGAATGTGGTTGGTGGTTTCGTGGGGGCACTGATTGGTTCTCTGGTGGGGGTGCTGGTGATTGTTCTTTTAAGTCAGTTGGGCTATGTGGCTGCCATATCCGGGGTTGTCATGGCGGTAGGCGTATTGAAGGGTTATGAGCTGCTGGGCGGTAAGCTGACAAAAAAGGGAATTGTCATCAGTGTTGTGATTATGTTGCTTATGACTTATATTGGAGACCAGATAGACTGGGCCCTTCGCCTTTTTACTCAGGGAGGCGGCAAGGAGGAAGGCTTTACCCTGTTTGAATGCTACAGGTTGGTTGGATATGCACTGGAGGAAGAGATTATTGATGCTGCAGCATACTATGGCAATCTGGTGATGCTGTACATGTTCCTTCTGCTGGGAGCAATTCCTACCATCATTTCCAAGGTGAAAGAGAAAAAGGATGCAGTCCGGATGATTAAAATCGGTTCTGTGGGAGACTACGGAGTATATAATCAATAATTGAGAGTTTTTACAGGGGAATCACGAATGTGGTTCCCTTTTTTGCTGTGGGTGTGTTC
>JBJENR010000003.1:0-1626 GCA_051880315.1 Acetatifactor sp. | reverse complement strand
GACTGGAGAGGGCCCTGTGCCCGAGGGTGCACTTCAAGATATTCGTTTTCGACGGGAAGGAGGCCTATATAGGTTCGGCCAACCTTACCGGCGCGGGGATGGGAATGAAGTCCGGCCGCAAACGCAACTTTGAGGCTGGCATACTCACGGACGATCCTGTGCTCGTGGCCTCAGCAATGGATCATTTCGACTCGGTATGGGCAGGGTTCAGGTGCCGGGACTGTGGCAGGAAGGACTACTGCGGGGACCCGATCGTGAAATAGCTGCCATGCTTTTGCTGTGAGGAAGGTGGAAACAACGCAAATACTATTATGATGTCATTGACAAGTACGACGCTCTTTGGCAGAAAAATCGGGCCAAGTAGCGGTTCACAAACTTGTGGACCACAAACTTGTGAACTTTTCGAAAAATAATGTATATTTGCATACAAACACAATTTGTTATGGAAAGAACATTTGTATACGGAATGGCTGTTTCCGGGAACAATTTCACGGACCGGGTAAAGGAAACAAAGCGCATTATCTCAAATTTCGAGAACGGAATCAATACTATACTCATCTCGCCACGGCGAATGGGAAAGACCTCACTTATTAACAAAGTCTGCAGCTCAATTGATAAGCCGGGAATAGTAACTGTAAGAATGGATGTGTACAATTGCAGAAGCGAGTATGATTTCTATAACACCTTTTGTTCAGAAATTTTGAGACAGACCTCTTCAAAGATAGAGCAGGCATTGGAAGCAATAAAGGAATTTCTTGGCCGGATAGCGCCCAAAATATCTATAAGCCCTGACATGACAAGCGAGTATTCTTTATCATTGGGGCTTTCTCCAAAGAGCATTTCGCCAGAGTGCATTCTTTCTCTTCCTGAAAAAATTGCGGAGAAGCACGGATACCATATAATCATCTGCATTGATGAGTTTCAGCAGATTGGAGAATTCCCTGATTCACTGAATGTACAAAAGAAACTTCGCTCGATATGGCAACATTTCAAGAATGTTTCATTCTGCTTTTACGGAAGTAAGAAGCATATGATGCTTAAGATATTCCAAAACAGGAGAATGCCTTTCTATCAATTTGGCGAATTGATAACGCTTGACAGGATTCCCACACATGACTGGATAGAATATATTGAATCAAGATTCAAGGAAAACGGGAAATGTATCTCTGCCGTATACGCAGAAAAGATATGCAATTCTGTTGACAATTACTCATCATATGTCCAGCAACTTTCGTGGAATGTTTTCGTAAATACAGAAGACGAGGTAGATGATGCCGCATTCGACAATGCTATGTCAGATATGATGTCACAATGTTCTGCCCTATTCGTCCAACAAATCGAAGGTCTTACCTCATATCAGATGAATTTTTTGAAGGCAATCTGCGACGATGTCCACTCTGATTTCACCAGCAGAAATGTCTTGGAGGATTACAACCTAGGAAGCAAATCCAACATATCAAGAATAAAAACCACTTTACAGGAAAAAGAACTTATTGAATGTCGGGAAGACGGGATCTACATAGCAGACCCGATGCTCAAATTATATCTGAAAAACGAACTCAAGTAGTCACCCGCGACGGATTAATTTTCATTAACAATATTGCACAGGAATCGGTGACTCCGGAA
>JBJENR010000002.1:0-5563 GCA_051880315.1 Acetatifactor sp. | reverse complement strand
AAAAAGGAACAGAAGTATTTATTGAAAAGGAGCAGGTTGCAAATGTTTTGGATAAAGCTTTGGCAATAGGAATTGTTCTTAATGGAGAAGTTTATAAGGAAATACCATTTGAAGATGCAGATATCCAGCTCAAATTGGAGAAAAGTGGGAATGATGATATTTTTGGCAGCGATTTGGAAAGTAATATTGCGGCGGTAAGGAAGATCGTGGAACGGCTGCAGAATCCGTTAAGTGCAGTTTCTGAGAGAAATGTAAAGTTTGCTGAAAATGAAAAGTCATTCTATACGGCATTATTGAATAATCTGGCTTAATGTGTTTTGTCAAAAAACTATAACCAACCAAGGATAGAAGCGAATGAGTGGTCTGCCTTTCCAAGTTGCTAACAGGTAGTCAGAAGTGCATAGAACAATTCTGTCTGACAAAAGGAGTGCAGAAAAGGGTCGCAGCCGGAAATGGATTTCACAATATATCAAATTCAAGGAGGACAAAATATGGTTTACATCAATTCGTTAGGAACAACAGAACTTTTTACAGGTGCCTATAACAAAAGGGTTGAGCAGAATAAAAGCAAGGTTGCAGCCGGGGTCCAAAGAGCAGAACACAAAGACACTATGACCGCAAAGGAATATCTCGGCAGTTCCGTTGAGATTTCAGAGGAATCAAAGGAGTTTATGGCAGGCGTGGCAGAGCGCAAGGCTGCACAGATAGCTGAAAAGGAAGCCGCAAAAGCAGCGGAAGGCGGGAATGCTTTCAATGGAACGGGAGATTTTAAGCAGCAATATCTTGTGTTGAGCGAAAATCTTTACAACAACGGTTTTTATGACAAGTTAAGTGATGAAGAAGTGCGTGATACGGAACAAATGCTGAAAGACATTACTTCCGGCATGGAGAGCATTAACGGAAGCGGACTAAATAGGAATTTCTCAACAGATATGTCACACGAAGCGGCGAAGCTGGATTTGATTTCTTCTGTAAATGCCTTGAACTATTTTGCAGACAAATATGTGCCGGAAGAAATGAGGGACTCTTTTAAGGATATTATAAAACAGTATGAAAGATATAACAGCAAAAAAGTGGCAGCACACAAAAGCATTTATGATCTTCGTGATGAAAGTATGGCAGCTATGCCCGCTCCCAATGCGGTAAACGTAAGCGCCGCTGTGAAGAAAACACAGGAGGACACAAAGGCAAGCATGGAGATTGGGCGGGTAAAACATACCAAAGAGCAGGAGCAGGAAAACAAGGACGAATATCAGGCTCTTTTTGACAGCCTTATGCAAAAGCAGGACAGCGTAGGCAATATCTTTAGCAGTTTACAGAATACACTTGTTAATTATGCTTCCGGTGGCAGTAAAAACAGTAATGTATTGGCAATGTTAAATTCAAGAAACCTTGCGGCAATCCACAATATGTCTGATTATTGGTCAAGGCTTTTATAACATTGGTTAAATTTTATTTTTTAGGAGGGAACGAATATGTCGATGACAGTGATAGGCGGTTTGTATAGCAATTATGCAGCACAAAATGTAAACGATAAGGCAAAAAAGAAAGAAGTAGAAAACAATTCAAAAAAAGCAGAAGCAACTACACAAAACAGTGAGGTTAAGAAGCCGCAGCTTTCAACAGCGGCACAACAGCTTTTGGAAAAGCTGCAAAAAACATATAATAACATGGATTTTATGGTGTATGGGAATGGGCAGGACGCAAAGGAACTTCTTTCCCAGGGGACAAAAGAAATCTCTGTTTTGTTTTCCAGCGATGAATTGGAGAAGATGGCTTCTGATGAAAAGTATCTGAAGCAGAAAATGCAGGGGATTGACGGTGCTGTCCGTATGTCTGAGGAGATTAACCAAAAGTACGGATTTGAACGTGCTTTTGGGAAGGAAGGGACAGCAGACACTGAAATTACCAAAATAGGCATTGCTTTCCATGACGATGGTACAACAAGCTTCTTCGCAGAATTGGAAAAATCAAGTGCGAAACAGAGAGAACGCATTGAGGAAGCCAGAGAAGAAAAACGTGCCGAGAAAAAGGTTGCGGATAAGAAAGCGGAGAAAGAACTTCAAAGTTACGCAAAAAGCAGTGTAGATACCAAGAGGACTGTTGTACAGGCAGACAGCATGGAGGAACTGATTAAAAAGATAAGCGCAGTGAATTGGGAGAATGTGAAGGCAGAAAAAACGCCGGAAAATGGAAGCAGATTTGACTATAGTATCTAAATATGCTTTGGGGATTGATGTATCCGCAAGGAATATTTTCTGCCTTATACGCAATAGATAGTCTTTCTGCTTACCAGAGCTTCAGTAGTAGATAAAAGTAATAAGGCAGGTGATGTGTATGGGAAAATGCTAGTTCTGACATTTGAAGATAATGAGGATGATATGATCAACCGCATATTATCGTTGATAAATACTAAGCAGCCAAACGAAACAGCACTTACACGATTGCTATGGAGGAAATCGAAGCCTGTATAGCAGACCCGAACACAGTGGAAGCCGAGATTGAAGCCAGAGAGTTAGCCCATATCATTGAAAGTTTTCTGGACACGCTGACCGTTGAAAACCGCGTTATCTTCATGCGCCGCTATTGGTTTTCCGATAGTTGCAAGGACATAGCCGAGTTTGTAGGGCTTTCGGAGAAAAACATCTCCGTCCGGCTGACCCGTATCCGTCAGAAAATGAAAAGCTATTTAGCAGAAAGAGAGGTATTCGTATGAACTCAAAGAAGTTTTCCGAAGCCATGAGCGAGCTTGACAGCAAGTATGTTGATGAAGCTATCAGCTACAAAAAGAAAGCCCAAAAACCTGTTTGTGTTAAAAGGGGTGCTGTTGCAGCTTGTTTAGTTTTAGTATGTGTCGCAGCAATTTGCCTTTTTCCCAACAACAACGACAGTGTTACCACTCCGGGTATAGCAGACGCAGCACTTATGATTTATGTTAATGACACCTTGTATAAACAGTCCACTTCGCAAACATCGTTCAACGAATTGAAAGACGATTTTGTTTATTTAGGTGTCATTGAAAGTGATGTTACCAACTTCCAAGGCACTAATGACGCAGGAAATTATTCGGATGGCATACCAAAAGAAAATTTCCAAGCAAATCACCCTATTGTTGGTGCGGAAGTTTATCAATATGGAGAAAACATTGTCGTTGAGATTGGGGGGAAATACTGGTTGTATGAAAACTATCATAACACAGACCTCGACGGAAATCCAGACGGGTATGACCCACTCCCCAATAGCCAAACTTCTGGTGAAGAAGTATCAGAACAAGACCCCGCCGCAAACTGAATAATTTTATCTTCAGTCTGTTACGGATGAAAAGACATTCTATACGGCTTTGTTAAATAATCTGGGAATGTTTCAGATATAGTTAATAAAAGAAAATCAATAGCTTCGCATGGGATTCTATTGTTTTTTCTTATTTATTTCAGATTATCTTGTTTTCGTAGCAGGTCAAGCAGGTAATGAACCATGAGATGTCAGGTATTGGAGTGAGGTATAAGAAAAAGATATTGAATAAAGTGGATCAGATTGTCGTGCTGAAGGAGGGCGTGGTTATTGACAACGGGACATATGACGAGTTAGCAGGCAAAAATGATGAATTAAATATTATGATAAAAAAAGTGGATTAACAATAATAAAATTTTTTTAGTAAAAGTCTAGCTATGGTCTACTTTTAAAGGGAATTATGTGCCGTTTTCTGCAATAAGTGGTCACTTTCTGCAATGCACCTTGATGTATGCAATAATTTACACGATAATATACGCAAAAGAGAGAGTTCAATAGTTATTTGAAACGGATAAATAAATCTGAGAAAAAGGAGGTAATTGCATGGGTGTTGATTCTATATTAGGAGGTAATTTTTCTGTTCAAACAAAAGATTTTACAAAAAGAACTACATCAGGTGCAACAGATGTTAATCAAACACAGGTGCTATCAGAGTCAGAAAAATTGGAAAATTTTAAAAAAGAGATTTGGAAAGAAATAGATTCTATGTCGTGGGGATCGAATATTTCGGTACAAATAACGAATAGTGCATTTGAAAAAATGATGGTGGACAAAGAGTTTAAAAACAAAATGATGAACATCATCAGAGAGGATGCCCATGGCTCAAATATGATGTGTGGTGGAACTTTAATAAACATTGATGAAAATGGATATAAAGGTTATTCCTATATGCAGGATCATACAAAAGAGGCAGGAAGAGCGTTTGATGCACATTCCAAAGATAAAGACAGTTTTTATTCGAAAAAGTGTAAAAAAGATGAATTAAATGAACTTTGGGAGAGAGAGAGATTAAAAAAACGCCAATATCAAGAAAAGGCTGACGATGAGTATATGGAAAGCTTGCGTCTGAAAGATATATTTCAACACAAAGAAGATATTGCAAAATTATACGAAGAAAAAACAGTCAAAAAGTAATTGGCAGATATGTAATTACCATGTTTAGGTAAATTATATAAATATATTTGGAAAGGAAATAATATGCAGATAACTTATCGCAGTTATTGATTAGTGTTAAAATTTCATAGGTAAAAGCAGCTTTTAGAGGAATATATTGAGGAACGAATACAGGCTCGTAAGGACATACTAGAGTTTCGCAAAGAAGAGAATTTTAAGCATAAAGAGCAAAATATCGAACTTAATAAAAAGGCATTGGCGCTGAGGGCTTATAATCAGCAGATTTTAGAAGAGCATTAAGCAAGATATGAGTAGGATAATTTGTTTGTTGTCGAGTTCAAACGTAAAAAGACCAAATAACAGATAGTGTCTGTTGTCTGACTTTTTTGTGCCATTTTCTGCAAGGGGTATTGATGATATGTGCCAAATGTTTATATTGAAAACAAATTTTCAAGTGAGGTAATAGAGATGAATATATCAAATGCTATCAATACGGTAAGCGTATCTGGAAGTTTTAGCAGTAGTGCTAAAAAAACTTCTGAAAAGAACAAGTGGCAATTAACAGATTCGTTAAAAGAAAAAATTGTTGAATTGGCTAAGAAAGATGCGAAAAACAACATATATATGGGAAATGAGTTTATGAACTTGCGGAAAGCAGAGGTCGCTAAAGTGGCACCAAATCGGGCAGCACTGATAGGTAAGTTCAACCAATCAATGAATTCTGGAAATATGGGAGATATGAAAAAAATACAAGAGGCAGACAAAAGATGGCTGTGTATTTTATTTGGGATACCATATGAGGCTGAATATCAAGGAGAGGGAACTGGTTCTGCGCTCCATATATATAATGAGGAAGGGGAAGAAGTTCTTACATATACTCAAGGAGTAGGGTGGCATGAGAAAGAAACAAAAGCAGAAACGGGAGTACATTCAGCGTTAAAATCAGTATATTATGAGGCATACCATGATGCAAGAAAGGCACTGAACACTGGAACAAATGTGGAATTCACAAATGAAAATGTTGTGGTGCAAAGTAATTTCGATATGAAAGCATAAAACAATTAACAGGAAAATTTCAATGAGCTTTATAAGTAGAATTATGTTATCAGATTGTCGTGCTGAAGGAGGGCGTGGTTATTGACAACGGGACATATGACGA
>JBJENR010000001.1:0-1630 GCA_051880315.1 Acetatifactor sp. | reverse complement strand
ATCAATCGTGTCAACTTGAGACCAGTTCTGTGTAATTGCATTTGCGACTTTTTCTGTTCCGCCAGTTGGGCTGAATATAATCTGAAAATATTTCATAACAATCCTCCTTAGATGTAAAAAATAAAACTACATCATTTGAATCATTGTAACTCATTCAAGGTGTAGTGTCAACATTTACACCATACGAATAATATGTTAGAATGGCAAACGGAGGATTAATTTTATGCATATTAGTAATAAGTGCTCTATTGCAGTTCATTGCCTGATATTTATATATGAATATGGTGAAGATAAGAAAGTTACAAGCGAACTGCTTTCACTGTCCACAGGATGTAATCCTGTTACTATCAGAAATATTGTAAGTGCAATGAAGAAAGATGGAATAATAGACGTGAAATTTGGAACAGGCGGAGCAAAACTTGCGGTTCCAATTCAGGACATCTCTTTATACCGTATTTGTGCAGCAGTAGATCCGAAGGCAATTGACAAAATGATAGGAGTTCATTCCACCCCATCTCCTTTCTGCCCTGTTGGCAGAAATATAGGGAGTGTGCTTGATCGAACATATGACACGATTAAAGAAGATGTGATATCCAGCATGAAGTCAATAACGATGGTAAGAATAGTGAATGACTATCATGCAACACTAAATAGTAATAACAAATGACAATTTAAGATATTGACACCAACCATTATCTGGTGTACAATCATTGACATAATCGTCGGTACGAAATCGACACAAAATGCAGTAGCATATTATACAAACAGCTAACACTATATTCAACACAAATTATAATATTTGAAACAGATATCAGGAAGATATGTACCTTTTTGGAAAAAGAGGAATATATCTTCTTTTTTGTTTGTATAAGCTACACAACTTACAGTCATTATTACAATTTATTAAGGAGGAATATAAAATGGCTTGTTTTTTAGTACCAGCAGCAGAAGCAGTTGTAGTGACAGCAGCGAAAAAAACAGCAGGCTCAAAACCTGCAGAAGAAACTCATAAGGTTTCTTTCGTCAGAAAACTTAAATGGTTAACAAATATGCTTTGGGGCGGGTCTGTTTTATTATGCTTTGAGCACATATGGCATGGTGAGATCGTTCCTTGGTTCCCATTCCTGACTGCAGCGGAAAATCCGGCAGATACAGCTGAAATGCTTCATGAGATGTCAACTATCGGTGTAACCATGGCAGTTATAATCACAGCAGTCTGGTGTGGGATGCTTGGGGTAGTAAAAGTGATGGAAAATAAACAGCAGAAATTACAAACAATCAGCGAATAAACAAGGAGTGTAGATATAATGACTTTATTAATAACTGTATTTGCAGCTATAGTCTGCACAATCATATGGTATAGCAGTGAAAAAGCACGAGAACTTAAAGTAAGCGTACTTTGCTGGATGTTCTGGGGTGCTTCCCTTATGTGGCTGGGAGATGCTATTTTTGAATACTCTGAATTAAAAGCTGAGTATTTTGCGCCTGCTCCGGCAGATATGATAAATGATGGTTTTCTTGGACTTTCAGTAATTGCTCTGGCAATGGTTATCTGGGTTGCATATGTGCTGATTAAAGATCCTAAGGGAACTGTAAAAACAGCGTTATTTAAGGCAGCAAAATAGAAAAA